>JAVXWK010000794.1:0-10226 GCA_032230575.1 Pseudonocardiales bacterium
CGCGATGGTGATCGAGCTCGTGGCGTTCACCGCCTGTCCGACCAGGGACATCTCGGGCGAGCTGCCGATCCAGAACGTGCCGAAACCGAGCTCCTCGAGCTCCGCGATCTCGTCGATCTTCCGTGCCCACTGGTAGTGCGAACCCCAGACACCGAACGTTCCCAACATGCGAACCCCATTCGCCGCTACGGACTACCTTTCGCAGTATGCCGATCTTGAGCAGCACCGACCTGAACATCTCCCGGCTGTGCCTGGGCGGCAACGTCTTCGGCTGGACCGCCGACGAGGACCAGTCGTTCGCCGTGCTCGACGCCTACACCGAGGCGGGCGGGAACTTCCTCGACACCGCGGACGTGTACTCCGCCTGGGTCGACGGCAACTCCGGCGGGGAGTCGGAGACGATCATCGGCAAGTGGCTGGCCCAGCGTGGAAACCGTGACGACGTCGTGGTCGCCACCAAGGTCGGCATGCTCGCCGGCTTCGACAACCAGAAGCGCGACACGGTCCTGACCAGCGCCGATCGCTCGTTGAAGCGGCTCGGCGTGGACCAGATCGACCTCTACTACAACCACCTCGACGACCCGAACACGCCGCTCGAGGAGACGCTGGCCGCCTACGACCAGCTCGTCCGCGACGGCAAGGTCCGCCACATCGCCGCGTCCAACTTCTCCGCCGAACGGCTGGCGCAGGCGCTGGAGATCCAGGAACGCGAGGGCTTCGCGAAGTTCGTGGCGCTGCAGCCCGAGTACAACCTGGTCAGCCGCGACAAGTTCGAGGGCGAGCTGCAGGCGACCGTCGCGAGGAACGGGCTCGCCACCCTGCCGTACTTCTCGCTCGCCAGGGGTTTCCTGACCGGCAAGTACCGGCCGGGCGTCGAGGTGCAGAGCCCGCGCGCCGGCGCCGCCTCGAAGCACCTGGACGAGCACGGTCTGCAGGTGCTGGAGGTGCTCGACGAGCTGGCCGAGACGCACGAGACCACGGTCGCCGCAGTGGCACTGGCGTGGCTCGCCCAGCAGCCCACGGTGGCCGCGCCGATCGCGTCCGCCCGCACGTTGGAGCAGCTCAGCGACCTCCTGCCGGTCCTCACCCTGGAGCTGTCGCAGGCCGAGGCAGACCGTCTGAGCGCAATTTAACTTGCCAGTAGCTTACCGGGAGTAGGTTGCGTTACCGTGGCGGCATGGACGTCACGGGCAAGGTGGTACTGATCACCGGCGCGGCCAGGGGCATCGGCGCCGAGGTGGCGAGGCAACTGGCCGCGCGCGGGGCTCGTCTCGCCCTCGTCGGGCTCGAGAAGGCCCAGCTCGAAGAGGTCGCACGACAGACCGGCGGCAAGGCTTGGGAAGCCGATGTCACGGACTGGGACGTGCTCGAACGCGTGACGAACGAGGTCGCCGCGCACTTCGGCGCCATCGACGTGGTCATCGCGAACGCGGGCGTCGCGGCCACCGGGTTCGTGCGCTCGATGGACCCGAAAGCGTTCGAACGGGTCATCGAGGTCAATCTGCTCGGTGTGTGGCGCACGGTCCGCACGGCGCTGCCGCATCTGATCAAGAGCCGCGGCTACTGCCTGGTCGTGTCGTCACTGGCGGCGATCGTGCACATCCCCGGCAACGCGGCCTACTCGGCGGCGAAGGCGGGTTGCGAGGCGTTCGCGGACAGCCTGCGCGCGGAGGTCAGGCACCTGGGCGTCGACGTCGGCACGGCGTACTTCTCGTGGATCTCCACGGACATGGTCGACAGCGCCGACGAGCACCCGGTCTTCGGCAAGCTGCGCAAGGGCATGCCCGGCCCGGCCGGCAAGAAGTACCCCGTCCGGGACGTCGGCAGGGCCGTGGTCAAGGGCGTCGGGAAACGTGCGAAGGCGGTCCACGTCCCCGGCTGGGTCGGCGCGTTGAAGTACTTCCGCGCGTTCACGCCGATGGTCGTGGACCGCCAGGCGGTCGAAGAGGTGGCCGCGGCCGACCTCGAGATGGCGAAATCGGACACGTCCGGTCTGGTCGGACCGGGTGGTCAAGCCGCTAGTCGGTGAGCCAGGAGCCGAGCACCACGTTCCAGACGCGGATCTCCCACTTCACGATGACGTTCGCCGGCGTGTAGGGATCCGCCGAGATGATCTCCTTCAGCGTCGCCTCGTCAGGGGCGTCGTAGACGATCAACGCGCCGGTGTCGTCCGCGTACGGACCTGCGGCGAGGACGATTCCCTTCTCGGCGAGAGAGGCGATGTACTCGCGGTGGGCGGGGCGCACCGCGAGGCGCTTCTCGCGGTCGGGACCGAACACCAATTCGACTGCAAAGCGGGCCATGCCACCACCGTAGTGAAGCTGACCGGTACCGTCCTACCTTGTGGTTGGCGATGAAACCCCGCGCACCGTGCAGGACACCCTGACCAACCTGCGAATCAAGGACGGCGTCGCAGGACCTCCCACAGGGCCCCTCACGCTCGAAGACCTGTACAAACAGCACCGCATGCGCCTCGTGCGACTAGCGCTGCTGCTGGTCGACGAGCCGTCGACGGCCGAGGACGTGGTCCAGGAGGCGTTCGCAGGGCTGCACCGCAACTGGAAGGGCCTGCGCGACGCCCAGGCGGCCGTGGGCTACCTCCGCACGGCCGTGGTCAACGGCTCCCGCAGCGTGCTGCGCCGGCGCAAGACCGCGCGCGACTACACCCCGCCGCACGTGGCGAACGCCCGGTCGGCCGAGTCGCTCGCGATGCTGACGGCCGAGCACCAGGCCGTGGTCAAGGCGCTGCAGCAGCTGCCGCCGCGTCAGCGCGAGGTGCTCGTGCTGCGCTACTACGGCGACCTGTCGGAGGCCGAGATCGCCGAGGCGACCGGCATCTCGAAGGGCACCGTGAAGTCGACGGCATCCCGCGCGCTGGACGCACTTCAGAAGATCATGGCTGGTTAGGGAAAACCCTTACAAAGGTCGTTTTGCCCGGTGAGAGCGGTCTCAGCGAGTACGATCACGCCCCCAATCCGGTACTTGGTATAGACCAATAGGGCTCCGATGCCGCAGGATCAGTCCTCGTGGCACGCAGACACGTGGTCGCCGTCGACATCGGTGGCACCGAAACCAAGGCGGCGCTGGTCTCCGGCACGTCGGACGCGGTGGCGGCGCAGAAGCACGCCCGCCGGGCGACTCCGGCCGAGCTGGAGCCGCTCCTGGCCGTGATCGCCGAGCTCGTCGACGAGCTCAGGCACGCCTCCGAGCACGAGATCGACGCCGTGGGAGTCGTGGCGCCGGGCATCGTGGACGAGGCCACCGGCGTCGGCGTGTACACGAGCAACCTGCCGTGGAGCCAGTTCCCGTTCAGCACCGTCCTCACGGAACGGCTGGGCGTTCCTGTCGCGTTCGGACACGACGTCCGCGCCGCCGGGCTCGCCGAGTGCCGCATGGGTGCCGCGAAGGACCTGCGCAACGCGGTGATCATGCCGATCGGCACCGGGATCGCCGGCGCGCTGCTGCTCGACGGGAAGATCTTCAGCGGCGACGGCTACGCGGGTGAGATCGGACATGTGAACGTCGGCCACGGCGTGCCTTGCGCGTGTGGCCAGATCGGCTGCGTGGAGACAGTGGCGTCCTCCGCGGCGATCGCCCGCCGGTACACCGCGCGTACCGGCACCCCCGTCAACGGCGCCGCTGAAGTCGCACGCAGGGTGTCCGACGGGGAGCAGGACGCTGTCGCCGTGTGGCAAGAGGCCGTGGACGCGCTGGCCAGGGGGATCCTGGTGCTGGCGACGCTGCTCGGCCCTGAAGCCGTTGTGCTCGGCGGTGGGCTCGCACTCGCAGGAGACCTGCTGGTGGACCCGTTGCGGGAAAGGCTGGACGGGCTGATCGCCTTCCAGCGCCGACCGGAGCTGCGGCTCGCGGCGCTCGGCGACGAGGCGGGCTTCCTCGGCGCGGCGCTGCTGGCCATCGACATGCTGGAGGCGTCATGAGCACGTGGGGTGGACCTGTCGACGTGACCCTGACCAATGGTCGGGTCGTCACGCCGGGCGGGGTGCTCGAGAACGGGTGGGTGAGCGTCCGGGACGGCCGGATCGCCGCGGTCGGCGAGGGAGCCGCGCCCGATGGACCGACCACGGACGTCGGCGGCGGCACGATCGTGCCCGGGTTCGTCGACATCCACTGCCACGGTGGCGGCGGTGACGCGTTCACCAGCAGCGACCCGGTGAAGATTCGCAAGGCCGCGTCCGCGCACCGCAAGCACGGCACCACGACGATGCTCGCCTCACTGGTGTCGCGTCCGGTGCCGGAGCTTGCCGACCAGGTGTCCGCACTGGCCGAGCTGGTCCAGGAGGGCGTCGTCGCGGGCATCCACCTCGAGGGCCCGTTCCTGTCCGCGGCGCGTTGTGGCGCACACGACCCGGCGATCCTGTGCCCGCCGGAGCAGACCGCGGTGACGAAGCTGCTCGACGCGGGCAAGGGCACCGTCCGCATGATCACCGTCGCGCCCGAGCTGGAGGGCGCGGTCCAGGCCGTGCGTCAGCTCGTGGACAACAACGTCCTCGCCGCCATCGGGCACACCGACGCGACCGAGGCCCAGGTCCGCCCGGCCGTCGACGCCGGCGCGACCGTGGCGACGCACCTGTTCAACGGCATGCGCCCGCTGCACCACCGCGAGCCCGGCCCGATCGGCGCGCTGCTGGACGACGAACGCGTGACCGTCGAGCTCATCTGCGACCTGGTGCACCTGCACCCGACCACGGTTCGCCTCGCCGCGCACCACGCGGGCCTCAAGCGCACCGTGCTCATCACCGACGCCATCGCGGCCGCCGGTGTGGGCGACGGCGTCTACGACGTCGGCGGGCTCGAAGTGCGGGTGGTCGACGGCGTGCCGACGTTGGCGGGCGGCGCTTCGCTCGCGGGCAGCACGCTGACCATGGACATGGCTTTCCGCAACGCCGTCAACTCCTGTGGACTGTCACTTGTGGAGGCCGTGTACGCCAGCTCGACCCGTGGCGCGGAGCTGCTCGGCCTCGACACGGGCAAGCTCCAGGCGGGTTGTGCCGCCGACATCGTGGTGCTCGATGCAGAATTGAAGCCGCGGGACGTGATGAGCAAGGGCGAGTGGGTCAAGGAATAGGTGGATGGCGGACGATCCGGAACGGCTGGTGACCGACGCGTTGCGCGCGCAAGCGACCAGCACGAATGCCGGATTTGCCGTACCTGTCCCGGTTTCTGAGGAGCGCCCGGCACCCATGCCCGCGTGGCTGGTGCTGGGCCTCGCGCTGCTGTTGGGCCTGGCAGCGGGCACGGTGGCCGCAGTGATCACGCTGGGCTGACCTGTACCGTTGTCGCCGTGACGATTGCATTGGGCCCTGACTGGCTGGATCCCGAAAAACTGCTGACGATGCTCGGCCCGTGGATGCTCGTCGGGCTGTGCTTGATCGTCTTCGCCGAGTGCGGGCTCCTCGTCGGGTTCTTCCTGCCAGGCGACTCGTTGCTGTTCACGGCGGGTCTCTTCGTCGCGGCAGGTCACATCTCGACGCCGCTCTGGCTCGTCTGCCTGCTGCTCACGGTATGCGCGTTCGTCGGCAACGTCTGCGGCTACTACATCGGCCGGAAGGCCGGTCCGGCACTCTTCAGCAAGCCGGAGTCGAAGATCTTCAAGAAGGAGTACGTCGACAAGACGCAGGAGTTCTTCGACAAGTACGGCTCGCGCGCCATCGTCCTCGCGCGGTTCGTGCCGATCGTCCGCACGTTCATCACCGCGATGGCCGGCGTCGGGCGCATGGACCCGAAGAAGTACTTCACCTACTCCGCGATCGGCGGTGTGGCGTGGGCCGCGGGTTTGACGATCCTGGGCTACTTCCTCGGCCAGGTGGAGTTCATCCGCAAGAACCTCGAGCTCACGCTCATCGCCATCGTGCTGCTCTCGGTCGTGCCGATCATCTTCGAGGTGATCAAGGCGCGCAAGGAGAAGAAGTCGCTCCTGCAGGAAGAGGCGGACGACATCACCCAGGTCATGGACGCCCAGCTCCAGCCGGACGACTCGACGCAGGTCTTCCCCCGCGTCGAACGCTGACCGAAGCCCGCTTGCCCCGGCAGGCGGGCTTTTTGCTGGCGCGATTCGAATACAGAGCTGTACTGTATTCGTATGGTCATCATTGCGGGGGCGGGTCCGACCGGCTTGGCGCTGGCGTGCGGACTCCGGCAGTTCGGGGTGGATGTTCGGATCGTGGACGCGGCCGCGGGGCCGGCCACGACGTCGCGGGCGCTGGGGTTGCAGCCGCGCGGCGTCGAGGTGCTGGCGAGGCTGGGCGCGTTGGGCGACCTGCCGGACAAGGCGGTGCGGCTGCGGTCGTTGCGGATCAACGGCGCGGTGGCGCTGGACATGGGGTTTCTGCGCGACGCGGGTCAGTTGATCGTGTCGCAGGCATGGGTGGAGGAACGACTGCGCGACCGGCTGTCCGCACTGGGTGTGGAGATCGAGTGGAACACGCCGATCTCCACGGTCTCGGGCTGGGACTGGCTCGTCGGATGCGACGGCGCGCACTCGGCGGTGCGGAAGATGGCGGGGATCGCGTTCGAGGGCGAGCCGGTGATGGAGAACTTCCTCCTGCGCGACGTCCACGGGGAGTGGGACCTCGACCGCGAGTCGATCCACCTGTTCGTCGACGGGTCGTCGATCACGAGCGTGTTCCCGTTGCCCGGCGGCGTCTGGCGGGTGATGTCACCGAACGGCGAACGCTGGACGCCGGGGCCGATCGAGGAGGTGGAGTGGGAGTCGACGTTCCGCATCCACCGGCGGCAGGCGGTGGCCTACCGGCGCGGGAACGTCCTGCTCGCGGGGGACGCAGCGCACATCCACAGCCCGCTGGGCGGACAGGGGATGAACACGGGACTCGGCGACGCGGACAACCTGGCGTGGAAGCTCGCGCTCGTGGTGCGGGGCAGCGCCGGCGAAGAGCTGCTCGACACCTACGAAGCCGAACGCAGGCCGATCGGCGCACGGGTGCTCGCCGCGACGACACCGGCGACGCGACTGGCGATGGGACCCGGCGTGGTCACGCGGACGATCAGGGACCGCGTGCTGTGGCCGTTGCTGGGCCTGCCGGTCGTGCAGCGGCGGCTCGTGCGGTTCACCTCGCAGCTCGACGTGAAGTACTCCGGCCCGCTGGCGGTCGGAAGGCGTGGCGGCGAGCGGGTGCCCGCGTTCGCACGGACCGGCGAGTGGGTGCTCGCGGGGCCGTCGACCTGCCTGGAGGTGGCGCGGGAGCGACTCGGGGACGTCGTGCACCATGAACGCGCCGGTGACACGCTGCTGGTGCGCCCGGACGGGCACCTGGCGTGGCGCGGCCCGTCGAACCCGGAAAGGCTTTCCGCGTGGCTGAACGAAGTGCTGGGCGTCCCAGGGACCCCGAGGCGGACAACGCGATCCTGACGGCCGCTTTCGAGCTGTTCCTGGAACGTGGTCTCGACGGCACGTCGATCGAGCAGGTGGCCCGTCGCGCGGGAGTGACCCGCGCGACGGTCTACCGCCGGTTCGCCACCAAGGAAGAACTGCTGTTCAGCGTGATCGAGCTGCCGCGCGAGGTCGCGGCGCTCGATCCGGCGCGGATCCCGGTCGCACCGCCGGAGGAGACGATCAAGGGCTGGGCGGCGCTGATGTCGACGCCCTCGTCGGTCCAGCTGCTGCGCCGGATCGTGGGTGCGTCGGCGGACAACTTCGAGTTGATGAAGCGGTACTGGGAGCTGTTCATCGCGCCACGCCGGGCCGCGCTCAAGGAGTTGCTGCGTCCCGGTTTTCCGCCCGGCACCGACCTCGGCATCGTGCTGGACATGGTCGGAGGTGCGCTTTTCTACCACTCGCTGACCAATCCGAAGCAGAGCACGGCGGCGGAGCTCGAGGCGTATCTGAAGTCGCTGTTGCGGCATGCCGGGTATCGGCCATAGGTTTCAGTGGTCTGGACCATCGGAGGCCACTGATGTCTTTGCTCCGCAAGGGATTGGCGGTCACCTTGGCCGCCCTCTCCGTCTCGATTGGCGCTGTTCCGGCCGACGCGGCACCGCGCAAGATCGTCGGTGCCTACTACGGCAACTGGTACAGCGAGTCGAAGCCGATCTCGTCGATTCCCACGAACACGCCGATCACGCACCTGTTCTACGCGTTCGCCCTCATCGAGAACGGCAAGTGCGTGATGCCGGCGTCGACCGCGTCGAAGGACTTCGCCGACATCCGCGCTTTGAAGCAGCGCAAGCCTTCCCTCAAAGCGTTGATCTCGCTCGGCGGCTGGGGTGCGGGCGGTTTCTCGGACGCGGCTCTCACTTCGGCGTCCCGCAGGACGCTCGTTCAGTCCTGTGTGGACCTGTTCTTCAAGGACGGCACGTTCGACGGCCTCGACCTCGACTGGGAGTTCCCGGTCTACGGCGGTCCCGCCGAGATCAAGGACCGGCCGGAAGATCGCCGGAACATGACGTTGCTGACGCGCGACTTCCGCAAGGCGCTGGGCAAGCGGCTGGTCACCGCGGCGCTGCCCACCGGCCGCCTGCAGACCGACGGCTCGTACGACCCGGCGAAGTCGTTCGAACTGCGCGAGCTGTCGCAGATCATGGACTTCATCAACGTGATGACCTACGACTTGGGCACCGGTTTCTCGCCCGTGGCCACGTTCAACGCGGGCTTCCGCGAGGTCGCCAACGACCCGATGCCCGCCGCGGACCGCAAGTGGAACAACGTCGTCGGCGCCATCAACTACTACGAACGGCACGGCGTCTCCCCGCGCAAGATGGTGCTCGGCACCCCGTTCTACGGCCGCGGCTTCAACGTGAAGACCGAGGGTCCGCAGCACGGTCTCTACCAGCCCTACGACAGCGCGTTCTGGGTCGACGGCTACGAGGACGCCCTGAAGCTCAAGGCGACGCCGGGCTGGCAGGAGTACTGGCACCCGGTAGCGCAGTCGCCGTGGCTCTACAACGCGGCCGAGAAGAAGTTCGTGTCGTACGAGAACCCGCGGTCGATCGGGATCCGCGCGGACTTCGCTCGCTCACACGGGCTGCTCGGCACGTTCATGTGGGAGCTCGGGAGCGACGACGCCCAGTACTCGCTGCTGAAGGCGATGTCGCGATAAGGGTTTGAGTCTGACGTAACGTCAAGGTGTTGGTTGAACGGCATGACTGACACCACTCGACGTGAAGTGCTGGGTTGGCTGGCCGGGCTCGGTGCGGCAGCAGTGCTCGCACCGGGCCAGGCCAGTGCCTCCGCGGGGATCACCGCACTGCGAGGCGTCACGCTCATCGATTCGGCCGGGACGCGTTCCGACGCCACCATCGTGCTGGCGGACAACAGGATTCTCGCGGTCGGCTCGTGCGACCTGCCGTTGCCGCGCGGCTGCACGGTGCTGGACCTCGCCGGCAAGTTCGTCATCCCCGGCCTGTGGGACATGCACGTGCACGGCGCGTACATGGACTGCATCACGTTGCCGCTGTGCCTGGTCAACGGCGTCACGGGCATCCGCGAGATGTGGGGCTTCCCGCCGATCTACGAGCTGCGTTCCCGCATCGAGCGCGGCGAGGTGTTCGGTCCGAAGCTGGTCGTCGGCAGCACGATCATCGACGGCCCGCACTCGACGTTGCCGGGCGCTCAGATCGTTGCCACGCCTGAAGAAGGGCGCCAGGCCGTACGTGACGCAAAGGCCCAGGGCGCGGACTTCGTGAAGGTCTACTCGTACCTGGACCGCGCCACGCTCGCGGCCATCGCGGACGAGTGCTCGCGGCAGGACATCACGTTCGCCGGGCACTGCTCGGACCACGTGCCGATGGGCGACGCGAGCTCGCTGGGTCAGCGCACCTTCGAGCACATGTACGGCCTGCCGCTCGCGACGAGCACGCGCGAAACACAGCTGCGCCAGGCGATCGCGGACCTGCCGCTCGACCCGGCGAACTCCTTCGCGTGGTTCAAACAGGTGCTGGACTTCGAACGCCAGGCAGCCTTGTCACACAGCCGACCCAAGGCGCTCAAGCTGGCAAACCTCTTGCGGCGCAACGGTTCCGCGTTGTGCCCGACGATGGTCGCGATGCGGGTGTACTCAAGCCCCGCGGACCGGTACGCGAACGACCCGCGGATGAAGTACATGCCGGCGTTCTACCGGGACTTCTGGCGTGACGGCCTGAAGAACTGGGCTCCGGTGACGCCGCAGGAGGTCCGCGACCAGGCCGAGTTCCTCAAGCGCCGGATGGACCACGTCGCCGAGATGCACGACCACGGCGTGGAGATCCTGGTC
>JAVXWK010000149.1:0-9527 GCA_032230575.1 Pseudonocardiales bacterium
CCCCACGGCCCACCCTGCCCACACTTTCACCGGGAGCACCCGTGACGACCGTCAACACCGTGCGCGCCAGCGGCCGCACCGTGACCGCCGCGCCGGACAGGTGCGCGATCTGTTCCAACCTGCGCACCGACTACGACCGGCGTTACGTCACCGGCAACGACGAACTGTGCGCCGGGTGCCGGGCGGATCTGCCGCCGTGCGCGATTTGCAGGCAGCACCGCACCGCCCAGGACCTACGCGACATCGCCGACGAGGCCGACGACGACGGGCTGTGCGCGCGGCACCGCGCCGAGTGCGCCGCCGCCGACATCGAGGCCGCCCTAGAACTCGTCACGCTGACCGAGTGCGCTCACTGCGGCCGCAGGCGGACCGGTCTGGACACGCGCGACATGGCCCACGACGACGAACTGTGCGCCGAGTGCCGCGCCGACAACCGGTGCGCCAGGTGCGCGGCCGCCGCGCCGCCGCAGGCCCCCAGCCACGAGCCCGACACCGCCGCCCCCACGCAGGACAAGGAGCACCCGAGCATGAGCACCCGCCCCAGCACCGGCCGCCGCCCGCGCCACGACGGCGAAGAGGTCGACATGTTCGACGGCCGCCGCGCCCACAAGCCGCGAGCCGGACGCGCGAAGCAGGCGAAGACCCGCGCCAACCGCCGCGCCCGCCGCACCGCCAAGCGGCAGCAGTGGACCGCGTAGCCACCCCAGCCCGCCGCCTAAGCCCCTCGGTTCACGCCGGGGGGCTTTTTCGTGCGCGCGGCCGCCAGCCCTCACCGACCCGCCCCGCGCCGCACCCGCCGCCCCGCTCACCTTCCGGCCCCGTGCCGACCGGCCCGCCCAGCCTGCCGCCCCTCACCCTGCCTGCTCCCCCAAACGCACACAGCACCTCTTGCATGTGCCATGCGAGCCGGTACTGAATCGTTTCCGAAAACTGCTTTTGCACGATCTTCGCCTGTCTGCTGGACGTGCGCTGATCTGCCGTTTCCGCTGATTTGTTGTGATCGGTGTACGCAAGCTGTCGCCGGGCGGGTACGAGTACCTGACCGGGTCGGTGGCGTGCGCGGACCGCGATCTCGACGCCGGCGAGTCGCTATCGGACTACTACCTGGCGCACGGCTACCCGCCGGGACAGTGGTTCGGAAAGGGCGCGGCCGCGCTCGGCGTGACCGGTCAGGTCACCCGCGAGCAGATGAACGCGCTGTTCGGCGAGGGCCGTCATCCCGACGCCGACCGGATCCAGGCAGAGATGATCGCCGCCGGGCACACCGAGGCCGAAGCGCTGGCCGCGACGAAGCTGGGGCACCGCTTCTACCAGTACGACGGGCCCGACAAGCTCCGCAGCCTCGTCGGCGCCGCCTACAAGCAGCACAACCTCGACAACAACCTGCCGCCCGGCGCGCCCATCGACGAGGCCACCCGCGCCGGCATCCGCCGCCTCGTCCAGTCCAAGGCCTACGCCGACACGCACGAGGGACAGCAGCCCACTGACAACGAGCTGACCAAGTGGCTGTCCGAGCAGAAGCGCGCGATGAAGACCGCGACGTCGGGCTTCGAGCTGGTGTTCGCACCACCGAAGTCGGTCAGCGTGTTGTGGGCGCTCGACGACAAGCACCGCGAACTGGTCGTGCGGCTGCACCGCCAGGCCGTCCTGGACACCTTGGCCTACCTGGAGAACAACGTCGCGTTCACCCGACGCGGCGACGGCGGCCACGCCCAGGTCGACGTGCAGGGCATCGCCGCGGCGATCTTCGAACACTGGGACTCCCGCGCCGGCGACCCGCACCTGCACACGCACGTGCCGATCTCGACGAAGGTCCAGGGCCCGGACGGGCGCTGGACGTCGCTGGACGGGCGCACCATCCTCGCGGCCGCCGTGACGATGTCGGAGTACTACAACTCCCGCATCCGCGACCTTTTCCGCGAGAACGGCGCGTCCTGGACCGAGCGACCCGCGGGCGGGATCGACCTGAAAAGGCCGACCTGGGAGCTCGACGGGGTGCCGCTGGAGCTGCTGGCCGGGTTCAGCCAGCGCGCCAGCCAGGTCGAACAAGACCGGGCGCGCCGCATCGTGGAGTTCCGCCGCGACCACGGCCGCGAGCCCACACCCAAGGAGATGCTGGAGATCTCCAAACGTGCGCAGTACGGGACTCGCGAGGCCAAGCAGGCGCCCCGATCACTGGCCGAGCACCTGCTGCGCTGGCTCGGCCAGGCCCGCGACATGGTCGGGCCGGAGGTGGTCGAAGACCTGGGACAGCGGGTGTTCGGCGGCCAGGGCGAAGACCTCTCCGAGATCAAGGTCGCCGAGCTCGCGGAGTCCACGCTCGGCGTCGTCTCCGACTACTACAGCCACTTCAACCCGTGGAACATCGAGGCGGAGGCGCACCGGCAGACCGCGCATCTGCGTGTTCCCGACGGTGGCCGCGACAAGCTCATCGCCGACGTCGTTACCGCGGTCCTGCAGTCTTCCGACCTCATCTCACTCGAGGCACCGTCGCTGGTCCCCGAGCCCGACGCGCTGCGCCGCCGTTCCGGCCAGAGCGTGTGGGTCGAGCACAACAGCCAGCGCTACACCTGCGCGCGGACCCTGCGTGAGGAGTCCGCACTCGCCTCCTGGGGCGCGCTCACCAACGGCCGGCGGCTGCAACCGGCCACCGTCGAGCAGGCGCTGGCAGGCGCCCGCGCGCTCAACCGCGGACGCCAGCTCAACCGCGGGCAGCGCGACGCCGTGGTCTCGTTCGCCGCCTCGGGACGCCGGGTACAGCTCCTCTACGCCCCGGCGGGTGCGGGCAAGACCACCGCCATGAAGGTCTACGCCAACGCGGTGCGCGCCGAAGGCGGCCGAATCTTCGCGTTCGGGCCGAGCGCGCGGGCCGCGCACGTGCTCGCCGAGTCGATCGACGCGCGGCCGCACACCCTGCACCAGGTCACCACCGCGCAGCTGATGGGCTTCGCCGAGGAGGCGTTCCCGTTCCGCCGTGGCGACGTACTGATCGTCGACGAGGTGTCGATGGCGGGCACCCACACGCTGTACGACGTCGTCTCCTACGCCCTGCGCCGCGGCGCCGACGTGCGCCTGGTCGGCGACGACAAGCAGCTCGCCGCCGTCGAGGCCGGCGGCGCGGTCCGATGGTTCGAGCACCTCAACGGCGCGGTCAGGCTGCGGGAAGTCGTCCGGTTCCACGACCCCGCACAACGGGCGGCGTCGCTCGCGCTGCACGCGGGCGACCCCTCCGGACTGGACTACTACTTCGACCAGGAATGGGTCTCCGAGGGCAGCCGGGAGACCATCCGCGACGCCGCACACCGCGCGTGGCGAGCCGACCTGGACGCCGGGCTGCAGTCGCTGCTGATCGTCCCCACCAACGAAGACGTCACCGCCCTCAACCACGAAGCCCGTGCGCTGCGCGTGCTGCGCGGCGATGTCGACGGTCGCGGCCGGTCGGTGCAGCTGCACGACGGCACCACCGCCAGCAAGGGCGACTGGGTGGTCACCCGCCGCAACGACCGGTTGAAGACGTTGTTCGGCGGCAAGGACTTCATCAAGAACGGGGACACCTGGGACGTCGTGTCGGTGCGCCGTGACGGCGGGCTGAAGCTGCGCCATCAGGTCAGCCGCGGCACCGTCGTGGTGCCGGCCGACTACGTCGCCAAGGACGTCGAACCCGCCTACTGCTCGACAGGCAACCGCGTGCAGGGCATGACCAGCAGGGATTCCGCTCACGCGATCGTCACGCAAGGACTGTCCGCCGAGCACCTCTACACGATGATCACACGCGCGGTGCACGACAACCGGATCTACGCCGAGACCCAGCAGCACACCATCGACTCGCACCAGGAAACCCCGCCCGAGCTCACCGCGCGCGGCGTCCTCGAGGCCGCGCTCGCCCGCTCGTCGGCCGAGATCTCGGCCAACGAACAGTTGCGCAACGCGCTGGCCGACGCCGAATCGCTGCGCACCCTGGTCGGCTGGCATGACGATGTGGCGCTACGCGGGGTCGAGGCCGGAGTCGACGCGGTACTCACCGAGCACGTCCCGCACCTGCTCGACAATCCCGCCGCCCCGGCATTGCGGCAGACCCTGCGCACCGCCGAAGCGCTCGGTTGGCAGGCGCAGCACCTGGTTCCCGCCGCACTGGCCACCGGCCCGATCGACGGTGACGGCGTCGACGACCCCGCCGCGCTGCTGCAGTGGCGCATCGAGCAGCGCGTCCTGATCGACGCCCCACCGGCCCGCGAAATCACGCCTACGCTCACCGCGATCAACCAGTGGCGCGGCATCATCGAGCACCACGCCCCCGCTGCAGCGGTCGAGGACAGCGCGTGGGAACCGGTGTGGAAGCGCGCGGCCGCGGCCGCCGCCGAGGGCCTGGACGCCGACTCCGCCATCACCGACACCGCGCGCTGGCTCGCCGCCCGCCCCACCAACGACCCCATGCCCGACCACCAGTTCAGCGCCGACGCCCTCGACGCCGCGCTACGCGGGCAACGCGACCAGGGCGCCGGGTGGCATCCGGCGCTGCCCTGGCTCGCGCACCCCAACCACGACGAACTCGTCTCACAACCGCAACTGCTGGGCTACCTGCACCAGATGAACGAGGCCATCGGCGCGCGCGTCGCCGAACTGCGCGGCAACGCCATCGCCGAACAACCGGCGTGGACAGCCGGCCTCGGCCCGCGCCCGCTCGACGATCCGGCCATCGCGCGGCGCTGGGATGAGCTGGCCGGTCTGGGTGCGGCGTACCGCGACACCCACAACATCACCACCAACGATCCCCGCCGCCCGCTCGGTGACGAACCCGAAGGCAACGGCCTGCGCGCACGCGCCTGGCAGGACCTGATCATCCAGTGGCGCCCGCCGACGAGCGAGGCGAACACCAGCACCGCACCGACCACGACGGTGCCCTGCGCTGTCGAGCAACTGCGCGATGCCTTGGATCCCGACGAGTTCCTGGCCGCGCTCGCGGCCGACGAACTGGGCACCTACACGCCGCTGGACGAGACACTGCACCACCTCGTGCGGCGCTACGAGCACAGCGCGCGGCTCGCGGACGAGCAGCACCTCGACGAGCGGATCACCCGCGTGCTCACCGACCGCGCACCCTCGACGCTGGGCACCAAAGCCGAAGAGGCGCTGCGCGGGCTCCTGCTCCGCACCCACCAGCAGGGCTGGAACATCGAGCAGGCCGTGCCCGACGCCGTCAGCCTCGCGGGCATCGACAGTGCCCGCGACCCCGCCGCCGTGCTCTACCGGCTCGTCGAACAACGCGTGCACCGCACCGAACCCTCAGGGACGCCCGCGCGGCAGGACGGCCCCCTCCCCTGGCTCGCCACGGCGGACCCGGCCGCGCTGGAAGGCAAGCCGGAGCTGGCATCACACCTTCACCAGCTGGCACACGCGATCGGGCAACGCGCGGCACAACTGCGTGAGGAAGTCGCAGAGGAACAGCCGACGTGGTCGCTGGCACTAGGCCCTCGCCCGGAAAATCCTGCTGCCGCCGCACGGTGGGACGAACTCGCCGGCGCGGCCGCGGCGTACCGCGAGGCCTACCTCATCCGGGTCATCGACCCCGCTATCCCGCTCGGCGCGCAACCCCGCCGAGTCGACTCACGCGCCCGCGCGTGGACCACTCTCACCGACCAGTGGAGGCCGATCGTGACCACACCCGAAGACCAGTTCGCCTCCAACCAGGAGCGCATCGACGCCCTGCGCGACCGGGTCGCCGAGGATGCCGAGGACCTCGTCGACGACGCCGAGGAGCTGACAGCAGACCGCCAGGACCACGCGCGCAGCATCGAGGTTTCCGAGGACCTGCACCGCTTCGACGATGCCGAAGAAGTCGGCGATCACGAGGATCTCAGCTCGGGATTCGGCTACTGATCCCGAGCCGAGCCCTCAACCGCGTCCTGCCCCAAGTTCGTGCTCTCGCCGCCAACTGTGACGGTGCCCAGCGGTCAGCGGCCGCGCCGACGCAGTCGGTCAGCATCGAGAATCAGCACGCTCCTACTGTCCACGCGCAGCCAACCGCGCTGGACGAAAGTGGACAGGGTCTTGTTCAGGGTCTCGCGGGTGGCGCCGATGTACTGAGCCAGCTCCTCCTGTGTCAGGTCGTGAACGACTCGGAGCGCTCCGCCTTCGACGTGACCGAATCGCGTTGCGAGCTGCAGCAGCGCCTTCGCCGCACGGGCGGGCACGTCGGCAAAGACCAGTTCGGCCCGATTGGCGTTGCTCTGGCGCACCTGCCTGGCCAGCGAACGCAGCATGTAGTCGACGAGTTCGGGCCGGTCGCCGATCTGCCTACGCAGTGTGGAATACGGGAGGCTGACGGCCTGGACCTCGGTCACCGTGGTGGCTGTTGATGCCCGCGGACTTGGGTCGAACAGGGACAACTCGCCGAACACATCGGTGGGTCCATGGAGTGCCAGCAGATTTGCCTGGCCGGTTGGCGCCTCCAGGCTGATCTTCACCTTGCCGCTCCGGATGATGTAGATCCGGTCTCCTTGCTCTCCTTGCGCGAAGATCACGTGGCGGCGCGGGAACTCGACATTTTCTCCGTGGGAGGCGGCGAAGTCGGCCAGTTGCGGGTCGCTCACCCAGACAGGAGTGGAGGTGAACATCGTCATCCCACGTTGTTCTCGACGTTGATGGCTGGACCTTCCCGGGGAAGAACAAGGCCGATTCCCGCCGCCTTGAACTGAGCTTTCGCGACGGCCTTGAGTTCCTTGACGGCAGTAAGGGCGGTGCGGCGGCGTGCCTTAAGGTCTTTGAGACTCTTGCTGCCGCGCATCGCGTAGGTGGCATCGGCCGCCGCCTGGGCCGCGTCGTCAAGGCTCGACACGAACATCTGCAGGCTCGTCAACGGGTCTGAGACCGCGCCGCGCGTCCGCTTGCTTCGAGCGACGTCCTTGGCGCGGGCTTTGCCGCCTGCGGCGTGTCGCTGTTCCTCCAGCGTCCACATCGCTACGCGGTGCTCGTCGAGAGCTTTCACCACCGCTGCCACCATTGCGATGCCCGTGCGTTCTTGCTCCCGCCGGTGGGCCTTGTCCTGCTGCGCCTCGAGACTGCGCTGCGTTGACACAGCGGTGATCACGACCGCGCTGAGGGTTCCGGCTACAGCGATCAGAGTATTGATCCACTCACCGGTCAATGACGTACTCCTTCACCTTCGTTGACACAGCCGTGTAGCTGGTGGTGGCGGGCACCGCTGTCCTCCGCGGGCACAGCGGCGGGCGGGTGCTGCGGCCCTGCATCCGCGCACAATCGCCCGCCGCCGTGCATGACCAGCGCCATCCCCCGACAGCGCTGGAGGCCATCGCGTTGCCACGAACTCGACAGCCGTAGGCCAGCGGACGAGGCCGGTGCCGCACGTCGAAGCTCGCTGAGCCGCATGCGATTCGGAGCCGACACCGAGTAACGCCCCAGGCGCGCACACGCGATCCCGAGCACCGGTTTGGGATGGGACCAGGACATAGGCGCGCATCTCCCGGCACAGGACGTGCGCATACGAGTTCGATTCGCTGATCACCTTTGGTGCTCCCGTTGACGAGTCGGCGGCGGCGCTGACCCGGTCAAGGTGGCCGGTCCCTCGGAGACCGCGACCACTCCGAGTAGGGCATCGGTGCTGAGCTTCATCAGCGTGTGGTCCTGTTCTTGTAGTTGGTCTTTCGAGAGGTGGCGCAGGAAACGACACTTCCAGTCGCTCAGGGGCGTGACGCGCGTGAGCGACTGTGTGATGCGCGAGGCCGCCCGTACACCGACAGGGCGGCAAGGGCTTGCTCGTCACGACCGCTGCGGCTCGTGGATGCCGACGCCTGCGGTGTGACCGCCGATCCGGATGGTCAGCTCCTCCGCCGTCTTGTGCACTTCCTTGGCTAGGTCGGGCCACGCCTGCCCGCACGGGGTGTCGCACACATGCCGGAACGTCAGCGTGACGGCTGCGATCGGCCGTTCGCCGTGGTCGAACACAGGTGCCGCGACCGACGCGGACCCCAAGGTGACGAACCCGTCCTCGAGCGCCCAGCCCTGGCGCCGTTCCGCGGTCAGCAACTGGCGCAGCGCCGGCAGATTGTGCGGGCCGCGCCCGGTCCGGTCGACGAACGAGTCCACCGACGGGAACAACGCCCTGAGCTGCGCCGCAGGCAGGTACGCCAGCATCGCGCGGCCGGCAGCCGTCAGGTGTGCCGGCAGCCGGACGCCGACGTCGGACACGACCGTCTGCGGCTGCCGGGGCTGCTCGCACACCAGGTACAGCGCCTCGGACCCGTGCAGAACACCCAGATGCGCGACCTTTTCCATCCGATCGGCAAGCTTGCGCAACAGCGGGCGAGCCAGCCGTTCCAGCGGGTCGTGCCGCAGGTAGGCGGCCCCGAGCTCGAACGCCGCGACGCCCAGGCCGTACCGCTTCTCCTCGGGGAGGTGCATCGTGAAGCCGGCCTGGGTCAGTTCCGACAACAGGTGGTAGGTCGTCGACCTGGGCAGATTCAGCTCGCGCGCCACAGACGCCGCGGAGGCGGGGCCTGGCCTGCCCGCCAGCAGGCGCAGAACCTCGAGCCCTCGCCGCAGCGCGGGAACGTCACTGCTGCTCATCGCACTCCTGCGGGCAGCGAAGCGCACTCCCGGTGTCGAGGTCGAAGCCGGCTCCCGCCGCTCTGAATCGCGCGGCTGCCGAGCTTCTGAACTCCCGGGCTTCACCGAGGGCGATCAACGTATTTCCCCATTCGAGCACAGCAGGCTCCTCCGCAGAAGGTGACGTCGTTCATCACTTGCGTCCGACAAACGCACGGCGGCGGAGAATGCCAATTCCGCGGCCTCGTTCAGCCAATGGTGGCCAGCTGGAACATAGGTGTGCTCGCCACTGCCCGTGTCGTCGTATGCCACCAGTTCGAGTTGTTCCGCATCTGCGGGGGCTGCCAGCAACGCCGTGAAGGCCCTGCTCGACGCGGCGGCCAATTCGCGCACGGCTGCATCCACGCCGTCGCTGGGTTCCGCGCCGAGGAGTACCTCGGCCTGAGCGATGAGCGCCGCCGGGATCCTCCGGAGGTCGACGGTGTGGGAGGGCTGGTCACTCAGGAAGCTGCGAATTCTGGTGTATCCGGCCATGCGGACAGCGGCGTCGACTTCGCCGTCAATAACCAGTAGCTGCTTCAATGCCCAGGCGATGACCAGGGCGAGTAGGTCGTGAATGCGCACGACTGATTTTTTCTGTTCGTCCCTGGGGACACGCACTCCCAGCATCTTCAGAACTGTTTCGAGGCCCGCGCAGTAGTGTTCATCAAACGGATTGTTCAGATCAGGCACAGTGGTCCTCCTGCAGCCGCGGCAACGCGCGCCCTCGCTGCTCGTTGCCGGCGCGGCCTTCCCCAGGCTTGGTGCCGAACCGCGATGGGCCCCACGCGGCACCGAGGTCGTTTCAAGATCAGTGGCGGGCTACCTGTGTCGTCGCACTCATCTCCACAGCTGGGCCGCCGGTGAGCCGGTGCGACCGTCGTTGTCGGGAGATGGGCGTTGAGGCTGAGTGGTGGTTCGGCGCG
>JAVXWK010000168.1:0-4558 GCA_032230575.1 Pseudonocardiales bacterium
GGCTGCGCGACAGCGGCACGGCCGGCTTCCTAGCCGGTGACAGGTCGCTTTGCGAGCGGTTCTTTGCAGTCGGGGCGACTGGATTTGAACCAGCGACCTTTCGGCCCCCAGCCGAATGCGCTACCAAGCTACGCCACGCCCCGTTGTCCCCCACGATATCGTGCCCGTATGCGAAAGGCATGCGTAGCGGTGGCGGCTGCCGCGGTGCTGCTGGTGCTCCCGGCCGCGCCGGCCTCCGCCCAGGTCCGGCACCAGTGCGGTAACTACGGCCACACCGAGGGTGGCGGCGACAAGCCCGTGTTCACGAACGACCCGATCGTCGGGGCCGGAGTCGAGGACATCAGGACGCGCGTGATCGGCTGCCCCAAGGCCCGCCGCATGGTGAAGGCGTTCTGGAACGGTCGCTTCGACTGCAACGAGAGCGGTCTGCGCTGCAGCTTCGGCTCGTTCCGCTGCCGCAACCGCCGCCTCGGCGACGAGCTCTGGCTGATGCGCTGCTTCGGTTCGGGCGAGCGGCTGCTGAAGTTCCGCTTCGGCGCCTAGCGCTTCGTTCCCTTCAGCGTGTAGTCATCCCGATTTGCGACCGGGTGCCAGGGTGTTACGGTCGCACTGCAACCAACGAAGGGACGGCACCGTGGCTTCAAGTACGGCGGACACCGAGCTCAAGGCCCGCCATCGCGCAATGTGGGCGTCGGGCGACTACCCGTCGATGGTCGAGACGTTCCTGCTGCCGCTCGGGCCAAGGCTGGTCGATGCATGCGGAATCGGATCCGGGATGAGCGTGCTCGACGTGGCCGCCGGCACGGGGAACGCCTCGATCGTCGCGGCACAGCGCGGCGCGAAGGTCACCGCGAGCGACCTCACGCCCGAGCTGTTCGAGGCAGGTCGCGCGCGGGCGGCGGCGGAGGGAGTAGAGCTCGACTGGGCCGAGGCCGACGCCGAGAGGCTGCCGTTCGAGGATGGCTCGTACGACGTCGTGATGTCGTCGATCGGCGCCATGTTCGCGCCGCACCACCAGGACGTGGCCGACGAGCTGGTCCGCGTGTGCCGCCCGGGCGGCACCATCGGGCTGCTGAGCTGGACGCCCGAGGGAATGATCGGCGCGCTCTTCCGGACGATGGGTCCGTTCGCCCCGCCGCCTCCGCCCGGCGCGCAACCGGCACCGCTATGGGGGAGCGAGGACCACCTGCGCGAGCTGTTCGGCGACCGCGTCGACTGGAACACGCTCGAGCGCGACGACCTCGAGATCACCGCCTTCGACCGCCCGCAGGACTACGGCGAGCACTTCAAGGGCCGCTACGGCCCGACGATCGCGGCGCGCAACAACGCCGTGAAGAACGGCAAGGAAGCGGAGTTCGACCAGGCGCTTGACGCGTTCTGCGACGAGTGGAACCGCGGCACCGACGACGACGCGCGCTTCGAGAAGGAGTACCTCGTCGCAGTCGGCACGCGGAAATGAGCCACGGCTTGTAACTCCCTGGAGCGGGCCTACCGGGGAGGCTGATGCCTGAGGGCGCGAGTGATCGGCACGCCGAGATGCTGCAGCAGGCCTACGACGCGGACGTCATTCGCCAGGCCCCCGATCTCGCGCCCGGCGGCCAGGACCCGGCTGTAGTGGAGGTTCAGCACTTCCTCAAGCGCTTCGGCTACTTCGACTTCGGCGCCGGGGCCGTGCAGTCCGCACCCGAACACGGGACCCTGGACGAGCTGACCCTCCGCGCGCTCGTGGAGTTTCAGATGCGCTACGACGTCGGCACGCCCGGGATGCTCGACGCCCCCACGCGGGACTTCATGGCCGCGCCCCGATGCGGGATGCCGGATCTGCTGGGACGGCCCACCCTTCGCTTTGCGACCGTCTGCGCGTGGGACCGTCGCAACCTGTCCTACCAGTTCGGCACGGCGGGAGCGGCGATGATGACCACGGACGTGACCCAGGGGGTCGCCATCAACGCGATACGCCGCGCGCTGGCCACCTGGGTCGGCGCCGGCGTCGGGCTGACGTTCCGAGTGCTCACCGGCGAATTCGCCTTCGACGCGGACATCCGCATCGAATGGCGCCAAGCGGCAGACCCCGACTTCAGCATGGTGGGAAACGTCGTCGCTCACGCGGATTACCCGCCGGGCTGCTCGGTCGTGACCAGCGACTATCCGAAGCCGCTGCACTTCGACGACGGCGAAACCTGGGTCGATGGAGCTGTTCCGGGCGGTCTCGACATCGAGAGCGTCGCGCTTCACGAGCTCGGTCACCTGTTGGGCCTGGATCACAGCACCGTCGCCGGGACCGTGATGTGGCCCACCGTCTACACGAACTTCACGCTGCGCGCCCTCCAGGCCGATGACCTGGCCGGCATTCGCGCTCTCTACGGATGAGACGGGCGACCGGGGACCGCCAGGCCGAAGGCCCACGCGATCCCCGGTCTTCCGCTCAGAGGCCTAGGGCACGAAATCGCCGAGCGGCGGCACGCCCTGCTTGACGCCAGGCAGGCCATGCCTGGTGTTGTCGGCCCAGACGTTGTCAAGCGTCACGTCCCAACCGGACGCCCAGAAGAACTGATCCGAGACCTTGGATCCGTCCCAGGGGGCGGTGTACTGGCGGGCGTTGACGTCCTTCATGGTCAGGGTCCGGTTTGCGGTGTCCGGCTCGAGGTAGTCGAACTGGGAGGGCGACACACCGGTCACCTTCTGGATGTGGATCGCCTGCGGCATCGCCCACGACTGGAAGCAATCGTTGTGCTCATCCCAGTAGCGGCCCGTCGCCCAGGTGGCGAGACCGTCATAGGTGGGCACGCCACGAGTCGTACCCATGTCGGTGGGCCAAGTCGGCGCACGTCCGGCCGGCTTGCCATTGACCATGCGCGTGTAGGCGCGGCTGACCAGCTCGCAGCGGCCGTTGTAGAACGTCGCCTTGGCCGTGCTCGACGCAGGGTTGAAAATGATCCCCTCCGCCATGTCGTCCCCGCCGACTCGGAAGTCCTCCACGTACAGGTGCCCGGTGTAGTTCGCAAACTCCGGTCCCTGGCGCGCGTTGGCGAACGCGGAGCCCGTGCCGTTCGGCTGGACGGGGATGCTGACGCGCATGCCGCGCCAGATGATGTCGTTGCAGCCGGTGACGATCACGTTGCCCGTGAGCGTGCCGGACTGCTGGATGATGCAGTCGGTGGTGCTGGATGCGCTGACCGACTTGTTCGTGTTGCTCACGGTCAACGTGACCGGGTTCGTCAGCGTCGGCGCAGCGGGTGCACCTGCGGCAGGCGCGGGTGACGTGGGCGCCGGCCGGTCCACGACCTGGAAGTCCTTGGTCGCGACGTTGGTGTCTCCGTCAGCATCGGTCACGGTCAACTCGACCGTCTTCGTGCCGTTCGCCTGGTACGTGTACGACGCGGTGGTCCCCTGTGACGAGGGATGCACCGTTCCGCCGGCGTTGCGCCACTGGTACGTGCACGGATCGTCCTCGCACGTGCCGGTGAACGCGAACTTCGTCGACTCGGTACGGAACCCGGGGTTCGGGGTCACCGAGAAGTTGGCGGTCGGCTGGGTGTCCGCGGGCGGTGGCGGTGCCACCGGGCAGCCATCCGGACCCGGGCCCGGCTTGTCCGGGCACTTGTCGCCCGTCAGCGGGTCGGGCACGCCGTCGCCATCCGTGTCGGCGCGCGGGTTGAGCGCCTCGGCGACGGCCTTGGGGTTCGACAGAGTCATCGAGCCCCCGGGCCAAACGAGCTTGTTGCCCTGCACGGTCACCGCAACATCGCGGTCCTGTGCGTCGAGGTGGAGTCCATCGGCGAGGGCGGACGCCGGAAGGACCAGGAGGACGCTTGCTGCAAGAAGCGAAATAAGGGTACGCATTGGAGGGGTAGGGCTCTCCTGTGCCAAGGGGGCGGGCCGTGAGCGCGGCGCCGCCCCTCTTCGGGTAAACGGTCACCCGTGTGCTCGGCAGTCGGCGCGGTGGCGCCATCGCACAAATGCGTGATTCTCAGATCACCGGCACGCGCGAAATTCCCGGCGCGTGCCTAGCTTGATCTTGGCCTAGGCGTCAGAGGAGCGGCCCGCCAGCTGCTGCTCCAATGCGTCCAACCGCGCAAGACGGACGCGCGTGCGCTGCTGCCTGCGACGTCCGAGCACTATCGCTGCGATGACTGCGATGGCTGCGA
The DNA here is from genome assembly GCA_032230575.1 of Pseudonocardiales bacterium. Taxonomy (GTDB): domain Bacteria; phylum Actinomycetota; class Actinomycetes; order Mycobacteriales; family Pseudonocardiaceae; genus Lentzea. The sequence goes on from JAVXWK010000168.1 coordinate 4,149, forward strand.
GTGCCAGTGCGAGTGCGAGGAGAAGTGGGACGCCGCCGTCGCCGCGACTCTGGCTAGGACGTCCGTAGCTTTCCTGCGCGCGCTCCTCCCGCTCGCCGAAGACGACTGTCTCGTCGTAGCGTGCGGTGGCGCCCTTGTAGTGGAGTCGCGCCTTCAGCCGATACTTCGTGCCGGCACGGGGGCGTTCGGTGCCTGCAAGCAGTTGCAGCTTGGCGGAGGTACCGGTGACGAATGTTCCAGGGCCGACCGAGGTTGTGGCGATCCGGCGTCCGCGGCGGTAGATCGAGATGTCGCCGTGGACGTCCTTGAGCATCACGTTGCCGCTGTTGCGGGCCGTCACGAGGAAGGTCACCCCGGCGGGCATTCCCTTTACCGCGCCCCGGCTTAGCTCCAGCTCGGCGGACCGCGGC
>JAVXWK010000800.1:0-8328 GCA_032230575.1 Pseudonocardiales bacterium
GAGACCTGGAAGTCCTATTTGGACCACGGCGTGCTCATCCGGGACGTCGGAATCGCGGGTCACCTGCGGGTGACCATCGGAACGCCCGAGGAGAACGACGCTTTCCTCGCGGCCAGCAAGGAGGTCAGCCGGTGAGTCGTGTGGGCAAGGTGGAGCGCACCACCAAGGAGTCGTCGGTCTACGTGGAGATCGACCTGGACGGCACCGGCCAGGTCGAGATCAGCACCGGCGTGCCATTCTACGACCACATGCTCACCGCGTTCGGCGTGCACGGCTGCTTCGACCTGATCGTCCGCGCCACCGGTGACACGCACATCGACGCCCACCACTCGGTCGAGGACATCGCGATCGTGCTGGGCCAGGCGCTGCGGGAAGCCTTGGGCGACAAGAAGGGCATCCGCCGCTTCGGCGACTGCTGGATCCCGATGGACGAGACCCTCGCGCACGCCGCGGTGGACGTCTCAGGCCGCCCGTACACCGTGCACCGCGGCGAGCCGGAGCAGTTCAACAGCTTCGTGATCGGCGGCAACTACCCGTTCGTGCTGAACCGGCACGTCTTCGAGTCCCTCGCCTTCCACGCCCAGATCGCGCTGCACGTCCGCGTCGAGTACGGCCGCGACCCGCACCACATCGCGGAAGCCGAGTACAAGGCGATCGCCCGCGCCCTCCGCGCGGCCGTGGAGCCCGACCCGCGCGTCGGCGGCATCCCGTCGACCAAGGGCGTCCTCTGATGCCGAAGGAAGTCGTCGTCATCGGCCTGCTGGCTCTCGCGGGCTTTCTGGCCGGTGGCGTCTACGCCACGTGGAAGACCGCCAAGTTCATGGCGATCATCCTGCTGGTGCTGATCGTGTTCGCGGTGGGCGGCGCGGTTCTCTGGCTCATTTAGCTCCGAACCGTCAGAATCTCGCGGGTGGCCGAGCCTGAGTACGACGCGTTCATCTCGTACAGCCGAGCTCTGGACGGCAGGCTCGCCCCGGCGATTCAGCGCGGTGTGCAGCGGTTCGCCAAGCCGTGGCACAAGCCGCGCTCCTCACGGGTGTTCCTCGACGACGGCAGCCGGTCGATCGAGGACGCTCTTGGCCGTTCGCGCTGGCTCATCCTGATGGCCTCGCCCGAGGCCGCGGCGTCGGAGCGGGTCGGCAACGTGCTGGAGTGGTGGCTGGAGAACAGGTCTGCCCGGCAGATCCTCGTCGTGCTGACCGCGGGCGAGTACGCGCAGTCGGTGCCTGCCGCAGTGCGCAAGGCCTTGGGACAGGAGCCGCGGTGGGTCGATCTGCGCCGGCTGCGCTCGGCCGGGCACGTCGACGACTCGAACCCGAGGCTGCGAGAATGCGTCGCCGGCATCGCGAGTGCGGTGCGCGGCGTGCCCGAGGACGACCTCGTCGGTGAGCACGTCCGGCAGCACCGCCGGACTGTTCGGCTGGCACGGGGAGTGGTCGCGGTTCTCGTGGTCGCGGTGTTGGTCGCCGGACTGGTTGCGTTCGGGCAGCGCAACTCCGCGGTGGCGGAGGTTCGGACAGCGACGGCCCGGGGTCTCGCTTCGGCCGCGGTGGCGAACCTGCGGACCGATCTCGCGTTGAGCCAGGCGCTGGCGGCCGAGGCTTATCGGGTCGAGCCGAACGGCCAGACTCGCGCCGCGTTGTTCCAGTCGTTGACGGCGAGCCCGCAGCTCGATCGGTACGTGCAAGTCGGCGGTCTGGTGTCCGCGTTGGCCGCTTCTGCCGACGGCGAGGTCGCGGTGGCGGGCACCGAGGACGGCCGGGTGGTCCGGGTCGACGTCGCGTCGGGGCGGCGTTCCGAGCAGCGGGTCGGTGAGCGTCCGGTGACCGCGGTGGCCGCGAGTGCGGACGGTGGCGTGGTCGCGGCCTTCAGCGCGGGTTCGGCGTTGCGCTGGGAGGCGGGTTCCGGTGCCACACAACAGTTCTCCCCGCCTGCCGACCTGACGGACGGGCTGGTGGCGGTGTCGCCATCCGGCAGGTTCACGGCCTTCTACCAGGCGAACGCCACCCAAGTGTCCGGTGATGGGCTGACTCGCGGCCATCACATCGTCCATGATGGACAGACCGGTGCGAAGGTCGAACGGGACGAGGTGACGGTCCCGTTGTTCGGGATGCGGCTGCCCAGCGACGACCTGGTGCTGGAGATCTCCCCCTCTGACTGGGTTCGCCGAGCCCCTGCCACCCTCGACGTCCTGTCAGTCACTCGGGGGAACGCCTTACCCGCCGGTGGTTTCCGGCCTGGGCTGTCGGCCGGCGGTGACTACTTCGGGTTCTCGGCGGGAGGGGAGAGCCGGCTGTGGCGCACCGCCAGAACCGAGTTCGACTACAACGACCAGGACGTGCTGGTGCGCGACGGCAGGTTCAGGCCGTCCGCCATGGCGATCAGCGACGACGGCGCCCGCACTGCCGTCGCGGAGGCCGGAACGATCTACGTCTACGACGCGACCGGCGTGTGGACGGGCGAGCGTGCGCGACTCGAAGGCAACAGCGAAACGTCGTTCGTGGAGTTCCGAGGCGACAACGACCATCTGGTCTCGTCCTCTCGCGACCGGTTGGCGTTGTGGGACCTGACCCGCAACACCCGCATCGGGGCGGCGCTGCCGACGAAGGTTCCTCAGTCGTGCAACGCCTGCCCCGCACCGAGAATCGCCGCGTCGCACGGGAAGTTCGCGGTGGCGGCGGGTTCGCACCTGGCGGTGGGGCCGGACGAGGAGTCCGTCGGCGCGCCCAGTCAGCTGAGGCCGATGGTGTGGAGCTCCTCTGGCGAGAAGTTGTTCGTCGTGACGGCTCCGGAAGGCATCGGCGAGACCTGGGACGTGCGGGACGGCGGACGCCGGCGGTGGAAAGGCGATGTCTCCGCCGAGTTCGTGCTCGCCATGGGCGTGTCGGCGGACGACCGTCGGCTCGTCACCGTGAACGAGCTCGGCGACGTGCAGGTGTTCGAAGGCGCCGAGCTGGCGGCGGCGCGCACGATCTCGCCGGGGCGGCAGATGGACAGGTCGAACTGGCCGCCACCCGATCATCTCGCGGCGGTGAGCGAGGACGCGACGACCGCGGCGGTCGTCACCCTCGACTCCGTGGTGCTGGCCGACACGATGTCCGGTCGGCAGCACGACCTCCCCGGTGGCAAGGCCCGCGCGGTGACGTTCACCGGCGACAGCCTGCTCGTTCAGCGGACGGGCACGATCGAGGTGTGGGACCTCGCCGGAACGTCGAGGCGGCGCACGATCCCGACCGACTCCGGCTACCTGGCGGGGATCGCCGCCGGCCCCGGCACGGAGATGATCGCGCAGCTGCGTCGTGACGACGTGCTGGTCGTGACCGACCTCGTGACCGGAGAACTGGTCGGGCAGACGCCCGTGACCGACGAGCGCGGCAGGTTCGGGAAGATCGGCATGGCCTTCGCGGACGAGCGCAGCCTCGTCACGGCGATCTCGGACGCACCGCTGTTCCGGTGGGACCTGTCCGAGGAGAACTGGGTGCGCTCGGCCTGCGTGTCTGCGGGTCGTGGCCTGACCCCGGACGAGTGGCGGCGGTTCGTCGGCACCGAGCCGCCGTCCGACCTCACTTGCGGGTGAGCACCCAGTGGAACGTGGCCGGGTCCGGTTCGTGCATGGTCACCAGGTCGTCCGTGATGATCTCGAAGTGTTCGCCGAGCAGCTCACGGTTGCGGTCGGGTGTGTTGCTGCCGAAGAACATCTCGACGCCGAGCCAGTTTTCCGTCAGGTCCGGGGTGCCGACGCCGAGTGAGGCCAGGAAGAGGCCACCCGGCTTGAGCCAGCGGGCGATCTTCGCGATGAGCCCTGGTTGTTCGGCCCGCGGGACGTGCAGGATCGAGTAGAAGGCGGCGACGCCGTCGAACGTGCCGCCCGGGAAGTCGAGCTGCGTCATGTCGGCCTTCTCGAACCGCGCGGCGGGCACATTGGCTCGCGCGAGGTCGAGTTGTTGCTGCGAGAGGTCGACGCCGAGGACGTCGTGCCGTTCGGCGAGCTTCTGCGTGACCGGAACGCCTGCGCCGCAACCGAGTTCGAGGATCCTGGCGTCGTCGCTCAGCAGGCCCTCGAAGTCGTCGAGGTAGTGCAGGCGCGGGTCGTCGGCGATCTCGGCCGACCAGGTGAGGTAGCGCTCGGCCATAGCGTCGTAGCCGGCCTCGACGATCTCCTTCACGAGGTCAGGTACTGGGCCGGAACGTGCTGGGTGAGCCAGACACCGTTGGCGCTGAGCCGGAACTCGTGGCCGTCATCGCTCATCGCTTTGGCGTCCACCAGGAGGATCACCGGCCGCCCGCGCCGCGCACCGACTCGTCGCGCGGTCTCCCGGTCTGGCGACAGGTGCACGTCGTGGCGGTTCATGGGACGCAGGCCGTCGCGCAGGATGTCGTCGAGGTACTGCGCGACCGTGCCGTGGAACAGCGTGTCCGGCGGTATCGCCGTGGGCAGGCCGAGCTCGACCTCGACGCTGTGCCCCTGGTTGGCGCGAATCCGGTCGCCGTCGATCGTGAAGCGCTGCTTGTCGTTCCTGGAAACGACCAACAGCAGTTCGTCCTCGGTCACACCGAGGGCGTTCAGCAGGTCGCTGACGGGCACCCAGCCCGCCGGGTCGAGAGTCAGGCCGACGCGCTCGGGTGAGTGGCGGAGCGCCTTCGACATCCGCTTCGACAGTTTGATCATTCTTTCGTCGTTCATGTCCCTCACAGCAAAGCACGGCACGTCGAGTGGTTTTCCGGCACGATCGGCCCATGGTCTCCCGCAGGCTGTGGTGGGTGCCGGCAGCGCTCGTGGTGCTGATCGGCGTCGCTGCCTGGTACGTGCGTCCCGTCCAGGACGGGACGGTTCCGCCGCCGTCCGGGCAGGCCGGGCCGCCGATGGGCTGGAACAGCTGGAACCGCTTCGGGTGCGACATCGACGAGCAGCTGATCCGGGATCAGGCCGACGCGCTGGTGAAATCCGGGATGCGCGAGGCCGGCTACGTCTACGTGGTGGTCGACGACTGCTGGATGGCGACCGAGCGGGATGGCGACGGCAGGTTGCAGGCCGACCCCAAGACCTTCCCGTCGGGCATGAAGGCGCTGGGCGACTACCTGCATGCGCACGGCTTGAAGTTCGGCATCTACTCGTCCGCCGGGTCGACGACGTGCGAGGGGCGCCCAGCCTCCCGCGGCCACGAGGAGGTGGACGCGAGGACGTTCGCGGACTGGGGCGCGGACTTCCTGAAATACGACTACTGCGAGTCGAAGGGCGCGGACCGTCCGACGGGGGAGCCGGCGAAACATCGCTACGAAAGGATGGGCGCCGCACTGCGCGCGACCGGCAGGCCGATCGTCTACTCGGTCGTCGAGTGGGGCGTCGAGAAGCCGTGGGAGTGGGCGGCGGACATCGGCGCCACGATGTGGCGCACCACCCGTGACATCAAACCGGACTGGCCCGTCATCACCGGCATCCTCGACCAGCAGGTCGGTCTGGAGCGGTACGCGCGACCCGGCGCCTGGAACGACCCGGACATGCTCCAGGTCGGCAACGGGCTGAGCGAGGACGAGAACCAGTTCCACATGACGATGTGGTCGCTGCTCAACGCGCCGTTGATGGCCGGCAACGACATCACCGCGATGGAACGCGTCACCGCCGGGGCACTGCTCAACCGGGCGATGCTCGACGTGCAGCGCGACTTCGGCAAGGGCCAGGGCTACCGGCTGCGCAAGGACGGCGACACCGAGGTGTGGGCGAAGGGCATGTCCGACGGCTCGGTCGTCGTCGCCCTGCTCAACCGCGGCACCGAGCCCGCCATCGTGTCCGCGCTGGCCGCACAGATCGGCCTGCCGCCCGCCGAGTCGTACCGGGTGCTCGACCTGTGGAACGGCGAGCAGCCCGCCACGCCGGGGCCGTTGGGCGGCGAGGTGGCCGGGCACGGCGTGCTGGCCCTCCGGGTGTGGCCTTTGCGCTGAAACCGTTCTGCGGTTCGATGGGTCCTGTGTGGCCGGTACTGGGGTTGTTCTTCCTCGCGCCGTTCGTCGGCGAGTTCCTCCTGGGCAACATCCCGATCACGGGAATGGCGTTCGGGCTGCTGCTGGCACCGCTGTACGGCAGCGGCGCGATCCTGGTCCGCGAGCTGGGCAGACGCGCGGGCGGCTGGCCCTCGATGCTCCTGCTCGCCGCGGCCTACGCGTTGATCGAGGAGGGCCCGGTCGACCAGCTGATCTGGAACAACTCCTACGCGGGCCACGACTACCTGACCGGCCCGTCCTACGTCCCGTTCCTGGGCACGAGCGTCGAGGTCGTGCAGTCGATCCTGGCGCTGCACACGATCTGGAGCATCTGCGTCCCGATCGCCCTGGTCGAAACCCTGTCGCGCCGCGGCCCGTGGCTGCGCACCCGCGGCCTGGTCTTCGTGGGTCTGCTTTTCCTGGCCGGCTCGGCGTTCGTGTTCTGGGGCAACTACTCCGAGGAACACTTCATGGCCCACTGGTGGCAGTTCGCCTACGGATTCGCCGCCATCGGCCTGCTGGTCTTCTTCGCCTTCCGGGTCCGCCCGCTCCCGCCCCTGCCCGGCGCCGCCCCGTCCCCGCTGCTGGTCTGCTTCGTCTCCCTGGCCTGCACCAGCGCGTACTGGGGCTCGGTGACGCTGATCGGCGCAGACTGGTTCGAGTGGTACGGCGTGGCGATCTGGTGCGTGGTGGTAGCCGTCGGCGTCGTTCTCGTGACGCGCTGGTCGCGGCTCGACGGCTGGGACCAACGCCACCGGTTCGCGCTCGCCGCCGGTGCCGTGCTGACCTACGTGTGGTGCTCGTTCCCGGTGAAGCCGGAGCTGGGCGGCACCGAGATGGGCGACTACGTCTTCAGCGCCGTAGCCCTGTTGCTGCTGCTCTGGTGCATCCGCAAGCTCCGCGCCACTGCTCCCGCGGGCGAGCCGCCGCCTCACTCCAACGGGTGAATCTCGTCCGGATCCACGCTTGAGGCCGTCTAGTGAATGTCACAAAACCATGGTCATCTGCCTCCCGCAAGAATGCGGAACGCGCGGGGGCGGACACCCGAAGGATGCAGAGTGTGGCGTGAACGAGTGGTGCCAGGCGAGCCCGAGATCTTCGTGGCCTGGCAGCAGGGGGCCGGCGACCGGACACTGCTCGCGATCCACGGCGGCCCCGACTGGGACCACAGCTACCTGCGCGACCCGCTGGAACGGCTGGACTGCCGCCTGCTCATGCCGGACCTGCGCGGCTGCGGCAGGTCGGGCCGCATGCCGGCAGAGGAGTACCACCCGGACGGCGTGATGAGCGACCTCGTGCGCGTGCTGGACGAGTTCGGCGTCGAGCGCGCGGACGTGCTGGGCCACTCGTACGGCGGCATGGTGGCGCAGCGGTTCGCGATCACCCACCCGTCGCGCGTGCGCAGCCTGATCGTGTCGGGCAGCAGCGTGTTGCCGGTGCCGCCGGGCGCCTTCGCCCGATGGCCCGAGCGCACCGAGATCCTGGCGCGCCAGGAAGACCCGTGGCAGCGCGAGGACCTCTCGCCCGAGGAACGCGTGCGGGCGGAGGCCTTCGCGGCAGTGCACGCGAACATCCAGCGCCCCGAGGCGGTGCCCGGCTACCTGCGGCGGCTGGAGGAGATCCGCTTCGGTGCCGAGTGGGCGCGGCCGTTCCTGGCGGGGAGCCTGGTCACGCCGCGGCTTCCGGATGCGGCGCAACGGATCGCGGAGCTCGGCATCCCGGTGCTCCTGCTGCACGGGCGGCAGGACATGACGTTCCCGGCCAGCCTCGTGGAGCCGACGCTGGAGCTGATCCCGCACGCCCGCGCCGTGGTGTTGGAGGAGGCGGGGCACATGCTGCACGTCGACGAACCCGACGGGTACCTGGCTGCGGTGCGGGCGTTTCTGGCGTCGGGCTAGGGGTGCCGAGGCCGCTTGAGCCGAGCACGACACGCATGCAGCGCGTGCAGGAGGGTCGGCGCCGGCTAGCGGGTGCTGAGGGTGGCTGGACCGAGCGCGGTGCGGGTGCAGGAGAGTTGGCGGGCGCTGAGGCCGGGTCGACCGGGGCGCATGGTGTGGGAGGGCGGCGCGTGGTGGGCCGCTTGAGCCGAGTGCGGTGCGAGTGCGAGAGAGCTGGCCCGTGCTGGGGCAGGCTGGGGTCGCTTGGGCGGGCGTGGCGCGGATGTGTCGGACGGTGCGGGAGAGCCGGCGCGTGCTGGGGCGGGCTGGGGCTGCCTGGCCGAGCGTGACGCGGATGTGTAGGACGGCGCGCGAGGTCGGCGTGTGCTGAGGCCGCTTGGGCCGAGCACCACGCGCCTGCGCGACGGTGCGGGAGCGTGCCGAGGCCGATTGGGCCGTGCACGACGCGCAT
>JAVXWK010000228.1:0-7024 GCA_032230575.1 Pseudonocardiales bacterium
GTTCCAGCCGATCGAGGCCGTGAAGCTCGCGCTGGCGTTGTGGGGCGCGCACGTCCTGGTCACCAAGCGGGCGTTGCTGGGGCAGTACCGGCATCTGCTGGTGCCCGTCGTGCCGGTCGCGATGCTGGTGTTCGCGCTGGTCATGCTGCAGCCCGACCTCGGCGGCACGATCACGCTCGGCGTGGTGCTGATCAGCCTGCTGTGGTTCGTGGGCGCGCCGATGCGGTTGTTCGGTGTGATCGCCGGTGGTGCGGTGGCCGGTGCCGTCGTGCTCGCGATCGGTGCCGCGTACCGGCTGCAGCGCGTGACGTCGTTCCTCGACCCCAACGCCGACCCGCAGGGAGCGGGCCTGCAGGCGCGGCAGGCGATGTTCGCGCTGGCCGAGGGCGGGTTCTTCGGCAAGGGGCTCGCGCAGGGCAGCTCGCAGTGGCGGTACCTGCCCAACGTCGAGTCGGACTTCATCTTCGCGGTCATCGGCGAGGAGCTCGGGTTCGTCGGGTGCGCGCTGGTGCTGGCGTTGTTCGGCGGTCTCGCGTGGGTCGGGCTGCGGGTCGCCTCGCGCAACACCGACCCGTGGATCCGGATCGTGTCCGCGACGCTGACGGTGTGGCTGGTCGCGCAGGCCGCGATCAACATCGGCTACGTCGTGCGGCTGCTGCCGGTCACCGGCATCACGCTGCCGATGATCTCCTCCGGCGGCACGTCCGTCGTGATGACCATGATCGTGTTCGGCATCCTGGCGAACTGCGCGCGGCACGAGCCCGACGCCGTGGCCGCGCTGCGCTCGCTCGGTCCCGGCCGGGTCGGCGGGCTGCTCAAGCTGCCCGCGCCCGAGGCGTACCGGCCACCGCCCAAGCGCAAGCCGGTCCGCCCGTCCACGCCTCCGCGCGCACCGGGCCGCCGCACCGCGCAACTCCCGGTGGTCGACGAACGTCGTATGGCAGGAAGGTCCGCTCCGCCGTCGGAGTACCGTCGCCGCGAAACACGGCGGGTGAACCAGAGCCGTTCCGAGCAAGGCCGATCGACTCGCGGTCGCGGTCGATACAACTGATTCCTGAGTTCAAATACCGGAGGCAAGTCTTGACCGGGCACCCTGCCCCCAGCGGTCCGTGCGTTGTCGTCGCAGGTGGTGGCACCGCGGGACACATCGAGCCGGCACTGGCGCTGGCCGACGCGGTCATGCGACTGCGACCGGACGCACGTGTAGTCGCGCTCGGCACCGAGCGCGGCCTGGAGACCAAGATCGTGCCGGCCCGCGGCTACCCGCTGGAGCTGATCCCGCCGGTGCCGATGCCGCGCAAGCCCACGTTGGACCTGCTGAAGCTGCCGCTGAACGTGCGCGGTGCGGTGAAGCAGACCCGTGAGGTGCTGGAGCGCGTCGGCGCGGACGTCGTCGTCGGCTTCGGCGGCTACGTGGCGCTGCCCGCGTACCTGGCCGCGCGTGGCCGCGTGCCGATCGTGGTGCACGAGGCGAACGCGAAGGCCGGTCTCGCGAACAAGGTCGGCGCGAAGTTCGCCGCGCACGTCGCGGCGGCCGTGCCGGACTCCGGCCTGGTGGACGCGCAGATCATCGGCATCCCGCTGCGTCAGTCGATCACGACGCTGAACCGCGCGGCGTTGCGCGACGAGGCCCGCCGCTTCTTCGGCCTCGACCCGCACGCGCCGGTGCTGCTCGTGTTCGGTGGCTCGCAGGGTGCGCGGTCGATCAACGAGGCCGTGGCGCCCGCCGCCGCCGCGTTCGCTCAGGCCGGCGTCGGCGTGCTGCACGCTTATGGCCCGAAGAACACCGTTGCGGTGCAACAGGTTCCGGGTGCTCCCGCGTACGTGACGGTGCCGTACCTGGAGCGCATGGACCTGGCGTACGCCGCCGCGGACGCCGTGCTGTGCCGCTCGGGTGCGATGACCGTCGCCGAGGTGTCGGCCGTCGGTCTGCCTGCCGTGTTCGTGCCGCTGCCCCATGGCAACGGCGAGCAGGCGCTGAACGCCGGTCCGGTCGTGTCCGCGGGTGGTGGCCTGATCGTGCCGGACGGCGAGCTGACGCCGGAGAAGGTCGCCTCGCTGGTGGTGCCGCTGATGGCGGACCGCGCGCGGCTGGCCGCGATGTCCCAGGCCACTTTGGGCACCGGTCGTCGTGAAGCCGACGAGATTCTCGCCCGCGCCGTGCTGGAGGTGATCAAGAAGTGAGCCTCGAACGAGTTCACCTCGTGGGTATCGGTGGTGCCGGGATGAGCGGCATCGCCCGGATCCTGCTGGCTCGTGGTGCGCAGGTGTCCGGTTCGGACGCCAAGGACTCGCGGACTGTTCTGGCGTTGCGCGCTCAGGGCGCGCGGATCGCCGTCGGCCACGATGCCTCGAACCTGGACCAGCTCGTCGGCGGGCCGACCGAGGTCGTGGTGTCGACCGCGATCAAGGCGTCGAACCCGGAGTACTCGGCGGCTCGCGAGCGCGGCATCACGGTGCTGCGCCGGGCTGAGGCTCTTGCCGCGCTGATGGACGACCACCGGGTCGTGTGTGTTGCCGGTACGCACGGCAAGACGTCGACCACCTCGATGTTGACCGTCGCGTTGCAGCACTGCCGGTTGGACCCGTCGTTCGCGATCGGTGGCGACCTCAACGAGTCCGGTGCCAACGCGCACCAGGGCACCGGCGGCGTCTTCGTGGCCGAGGCGGACGAGTCCGACGGCTCGTTCTTGTTCTTCTCGCCGTCAGTGGCCGTCGTGACGAACGTCGAGGCGGACCACCTCGACCACCACGGCACCGTTGAGGCGTATACGGCTGTGTTCGACTCGTTCCTCGAACGGATCGTGCCGGGCGGCGTGCTGGTGTCCTGTGTGGACGATCCTGGTGCGGCTCGGTTGATCGCCGAGGCTCGTGCTCGCGCCATCCGTGTGCGCGAATACGGCCGTGGTGCTGCCGACGCGCGCATTGTCGACTACAAACCGTCCGAGTCCGGTGGTCTGGCGTCCGTGGAGATCGACGGTGTGGCCGTTGAAGTCCGCGTTGCCGTGCCGGGTGAGCACATGGCGTTGAACGCGGTGGCTGCTCTGCTCGCGGGCCTCGAGCTCGGGGCGGACCAGACCGGGATGCTCGAGGGTCTGGCCGCGTTCGGTGGCGTGCGCCGTCGGTTCGAGTTCAAGGGGCGCGCCGGTGGCGTGTCCGTCTACGACGACTACGCGCACCACCCGACCGAGGTCGACGCACAGTTGCGTGCGGCACGTCCGGTCGCTGCGGCGGGGCGTGTTGTTGTTGTGTTCCAACCACACCTGTACTCGCGCACCCGCATGTTCGCCACCGAGTTCGCCGCCGCTCTGTCGTTGGCGGACGAGGTCGTGGTGCTGGACGTGTACGGCGCCCGCGAGGAGCCCGAGCCGGGTGTGACCGGAGGCCTGATCGCCGACCAGGTGACGGCTTCCGTGCACTACGAGCCGTCGTTCGACCGCGTGCCCGCGCTCGTGGCTTCGCTGGTCCGCGACGGCGACCTGGTGGTGACCATGGGTGCGGGTGACGTGACGATGCTCGGCCCCGAGATCGTCAGCGCTCTGTCGGACTCGGACGAAGAGCAGGCATGAGCGCCCCGGTTCGCGGCAGGTCCACGCGAGTACGCCCCGCCTCGAACCGGCGGCCGAAGAAGAGCGCTGAGTACCGGGCGCGGCGCAGGGTCATCCTGCGCCGCCGCCTGGTAGCGGTGTTCACCTTGCTCTCCATCATCGGTCTCTCATATGGCGTGTTCTTCACGCCGTTGCTGGGCGTCCGCAACGTGGACGTGCACGGCGCCGTGGTGCTGACCGACGACGAGATCCGCCGCGCCGCCGCCATCGAGCCGGGCTCTCCGTTGGTGCGCCTGGATCTCGCGGGCATCCGCGAGCGCGTGGCCGCCGTCCCGCGCATCGCTTCCATCGAGGTGGAACGCCAACTGCCCGGCACTGTCCGCCTGCTGATCACCGAACGCGTCCCGGTCGGCTCGGTGAAGCTGCCCGACGGCTTCCACCTGGTCGACTCGACCGGCAAGGACTACGCGGTCCTCCCCACGCCCGCACCGGGCGTCCCCGAACTCGTGCTCGCCACCCCGTCGTCCGCGGACCCGGCCACTCGCGCCGTGGTCGGGGTCGTGAACGAACTGCCGGAAAAGCTGCGCCCGGACGTGGTGTCCGTGGCGGCGACGTCCGGTGCCGACGTGAAGGTGACGCTGAGCGGCAACCGCACGGTGAAGTGGGGCAGCGCCGACGACACCCCGCGCAAGGCGTCCGTGCTGCTGGTGCTGCTCTCGCGGGAGGGCACGACGTACGACGTGTCGGCCCCGGACCTGGCGACGGTCTCCTAGCTGTTCTGGCGTCTGCAAGTACCACCGACTTCGTGTTGGTGGTAGTTGCAGACGTGCCAACAGCCCTGACCGCGGAGGTACCGGTGGCTCTGCCCAGCCGAGTCCGATCCTGTCGCTGTCAACGCGATCTCGATCCGCGGCGGTACCTGTTCGCGCCGGCGACCCTGGTGCCGGCGAGCACAGGTCACGGCCGCGGTGTCGGCGGCCGGGAAGGAGTGGGGAACCGGCGCGGACGCCGGTACGGGGACCGGGGAATCCGGGAGCACACGAAGATCGGCCCCGGTTCAGCCGTTGGCCCGCAGCGCTGTCGCCACCCGCACCAGCAGGTTGCCCAACCTGCTCGTCACGAGTTCCAACACGATCGCCTCGATGACGAGCGAACGCACGGACGCGGGTGCGGGTGCCAAGACAGGCCTCCTCGTAGTGTTCGACTACCGTGCTCATCGGACTGCTCCGCGCGGCATTAGCCGTATTTGTTGTTGTCACCCGAAGGAAGTACGCATGGCAGGACACGTCGTGGTGGTGGGCGCCGGTCTTGCCGGACTGTCGGCCGCGTTGCACCTGCAGGGCACCGGGCGCAGGGTGACCGTGCTCGAAAAGGCCGATGTGCCAGGCGGTCGCGCCGGGACGGTCCAGGTGGGCGGGTTCACCGCGGACAGCGGGCCCACCGTGCTGACGATGCCCGAGTACCTGGACGAGGCGTTCGGCGCGGTGGGGGAGCGGCTGCAGGACTGGCTGACGCTCGACCGGATCGACCCGGCGTACCAGGCGCGGTTCGCGGACGGGTCGAGGATCGCCGTGCACACCGACGCGGACGCCATGGAGGCCGAGGTCCGGAACGTCTGCGGCGCAAGGGAAGCGGTCGGCTACCGGGAGCTGCGCCGGTGGCTGGGTGAGCTCTACGCGGTGCAGCGCGAACGTTTCATCGGGGCCAACTTCGACTCGCCGCTCGACCTCGTCCGGCCGGAGCTCGTGAAACTGGCGAGCCTCGGCGGGTTCGGACGGCTCGAACCGCAGCTGCGCCGGTTCATCCAGGACGAGCGGCTGATCCGGCTGTTCTCCTTCCAGGCGCTGTACGCGGGAGTGCCGCCGCAGCAGGCTCTCGCGGCGTACGCGGTCATCGCGTACATGGACACCATCGCCGGCGTGTACTACCCACGCGGCGGGATGCACGCGGTCCCGCAAGCACTCAGCAAGGCCGCGACCAAGCACGGCACGGAGTTCCGTTACGGCACAACGGTCACGCGTCTCGAGTGGAGTGGCTCGAGGGTCACGGCGGTCCACACGGAGGACGAGCGCATCGAGGCAGACGCGGTGGTGCTGGCGTGTGAACTGCCGGACGCCTACCGGCTGTTGGGCAAGTATCCGCGGAGGCCGCTCAAGCTCCGTTGGTCGCCATCGGCCGTAGTGCTGCACGCCGCGACGGACCGCACGTGGGACCTCGGCCACCACAACATCCTGTTCGGCGAGGCCTGGCGCGGCACGTTCGACGAGATCGTCCACAAGGGACGGTTGATGTCGGACCCGTCGCTGCTCGTCACGCATGCCCAGAACGGCCTGCACTACGTCCTGGCACCGTGCCCGAACCTCGAGACAGGCCGGATCGACTGGCCGCGCATCGCACCCCGGTACCGCGACGAACTGGTCTCCACGCTGGAAAAGCGCGGCCTCGACGGGTTCGGGGCAGCGATCCAGGACGAGCACCTCGTCACGCCCCACGACTGGGGCAACGCAGCAGGAACGCCGTTCGGGCTCGCGCACACCTTCGCCCAGACCGGCCCGTTCCGGCCGCGCAACGTCGTCAAGGGCGCGGAGAACGTCGCGCTGGCGGGCGCGGGCACCACGCCGGGCGTCGGCGTGCCCCCGGTGCTCATCTCCGGACGTCTCGCGGCCCAGCGGATAAATGCGATGCGGTGACGACGAGTGCTCATGCACGCTGCGCCGCATGACACGCACCGCGCCACCACTGGTCGCCGACGAGCGCGCGACCTGCACGGCCCTGCTGGACTACCTGCGCGCCACCATCGAGCTGAAGGTCGACGGTCTGGCAGATGACGACGCAACGCGCGCGGTGCTGCCGTCGAAGCTGACGACCGCCGCAGGTGTGGTGAAGCACGTGCGGTGGGTGGAGCACCACTGGTTCGAGGTGGTGCTGGCCGGACGCGAGTCGCGCGCGCCATACACGATGGAGGACCCCGACGCGGACTGGCGCGTCGAAGAAGACGAAACGCTCAGCGGACTCCTCGGCGACTACCGGCAGCAGTGCGAGATCAGCCGGGAGATCCTGCCGGAGGACTTGGACCAGGTCGTGCCGATCAGGGGCGACCGGACGGTCTCGGCCCGATGGGTGCTCGCGCACGTCATCGAGGAGACCGCCCGGCACGCCGGTCAGCTGGACGTGGTCAGGGAACTGCTGGACGGAACCGTCGGCGACTAGCCGTGTCCTGCAAGTCCGTTCGGCGAGAGACCCGGAGGCGGTGCCGCCGCCACGTCCTCATACCGGGCGTGTTCGGGCGTGGCGGCGGTGCCGTCTCCGGGGCCCTCGGCCGCTACTGTCGCCCGGCGGACTTACAGGACACGGCCTAGGTGTACTGACCTGAGAGGTTAGGAACGCGGCTGGCTGGTGGCTTGCCTGCGAGTGCGGTGTGACCGCGGTGGTGATTGTAGAGATGCAGCCATCGCGGGAACGCCTCGCGGCGCTCG
>JAVXWK010000320.1:0-8321 GCA_032230575.1 Pseudonocardiales bacterium
GTTCCGCCCGCGCGTGGCCGGCGACGTGGTGCACGGCCGGGGCGCGTGCGACATGAAGGCCGGCGTGGTGGCGATCCTGGCCGCGCTCACGGCGATTCGGGCGGCGAACGTGAAGCTGCGGGGCCAGGTGTCCGCGCACTTCGTCGTCAGCGAGGAGGACGGCGGGCTCGGGGCGTTCGGCACGCTCCAACGCGGCCACACCGGCGACGCCTGCATCATCACCGAACCGACCAGCGGCGCGCTGATGGTGGCGAACGCCGGTGCGCTGACGTTCCGGATCGAGGTGCCCGGCCGCGCCACCCACGGCAGCACCCGGTACGCCGGGGTCAGCGCCATCGACGCCTACCTGCCCATCCACCACGCGCTCGCCGAGCTCGAAGCCCGTCGCAACGCCCACGCCGACCCGCTCATGTCCGAGTACCCGATCCCGTACCCGCTATCGGTCGGCACGGTCCAGGCCGGTGACTGGGCCAGCAGCGTGCCCGACCTGCTGGTGGCCGAAGGACGACTGGGTGTGCGGCTCGGCGAGGACCCGGCAGAAGCACGCGCCGAGCTCGAGGAGTGCGTGGCCGAGGCCTGCGCGAAAGACTCGTGGCTGCGCGACCATCCCGCCACCGTGACGTGGCCCGGCGGCCAGTTCGCGAGCGGGCGCCTCGCGGCAGGACATCCGCTCGCCACGCTCGTCGGCGACGCGCACGCCGACGTCACCGGCATGCCGAGACCCGCTGAGCGAGGTGCTCCGTACGGCAGCGACCTGCGGCTCTACGCGGGCGCCGGCATCCCGACGCTGCAGTACGGGCCCGGCGACGTCCGCCTCGCCCACGGCCCGCGCGAGCAGGTCGCCGTCAGCGAGATCGTCACCGTCACCCGCGCGCTGGTGCTCGCGACCCTGCGCGCGGTCGGCTGATCAGCGGCAGACCCGGTCCTTGTCCTGGTAGAGCCACCGGGTGAGCTCGGCCGGGTGGTCGGTCAGGCCGAGGATCGTGCCCCAGACCGTCGCCGCGCGGCTCAGGTCGCCGGACTTCAGCACGGCGTTGAACAGGTCCACGTGCCGCAGGGTCGTCTGGTACGCCTCGACCACGCCCCTGCGCACCTCGGCCGTCCACGCCGCCTCGGCGACCATGTAGTCGAGGTTCGGGTTCTCCAGCAGCGCGGGCGGCAGGCCCCGGCGGCGCAGCGTGTAGTCCATGACGAGGCGGGTGATGCGGCCGTTGCCGTCGACGAACGGGTGGATGGACACCAGCTCGCGTTGCGCCGACGCGGCCAGCTCGGTCGGGTTCATCGTCCTGCTCGCCTCGCTGTACCAGCGGAAGAAGTCGTCGAGACGACGCTGCACGCTCGCGCCTTCCGGGTAGGCGATGATCGCGGTCTGGTAGCGGCGGGCGGCTTCCTCGGCGGTCAGGGACGCGTTGGCGGCGCCGCGGGCCTCGAGCCTGATGTGCGGGTTGCGTTCCAGAATCGCCAGTTGTTCCGGGGACAGGGCGGTGAAGAGACCGTCGTAGCCGCGGCCGCCCGCGCCGATGACGTCGCCCGGTGACGGACCGCGCACCTCTCCCGGTTCGGGGGTCAGGCGGCGGGCGGCGACGGCGTGCGCGTCCTGGACCTGCGACTGGGTGAGCGGGCGTCCGCTGGCGGCGTGCTCGTCGAGTGCCGTGGCGGCTTCCTGCCAGTCGTGGAACTCCCCCGCTCCGTAGCGGTGCTGCGGGGGAGTGGCGGACGTCCCTGACTTGTAGCTCGCGGAGGCGGGTTCGTAGTGCTTGCGGTCGACGAACCGCCTGCCCTGCAGCTCGGTCTGCCACGCGGCGCGCTGTGCGGGGGTGAGCCCTTCGACGAGGATGCGGTAGCGGCGCGCGAACTCCTTCGGGTTGGACACCAGCAACGACTGCAGCGCCGAGATCTCGGCCGTCAGCTTCGCCTTCGTCCGACCCTCGAACGCTCCGCCCGCGCCACCGAGCACGGCACCCGCGAGCGCCCCGATCGCGAACCCCTGTTCCATCGCGGCTTCGACCTCGGCGAGGCTCTTGCCCTCGATGGCGCTCTTGATGCCCGCGTCGAGCGCGCCGATCACCGATCCCGAGGCGCCGCCGGTGATGGCCCGGTTCAGCGCCATCCGCAGGATCTGCGCGAGCGTGCCGGCGCCCTCCACGCCGAGCACCTTGCTGATCGCGACGGACGTGCCGCGGGCGAGCGCCTTGTCGATGCCTGTTCCGGCGTAGGCGAGCACGCCGTCGACGAAGCCTCGTTTCATGCCCGCCCAGGTGTTCATGCCGACCGACCGCCAGCTGAACCGGGCACTCGCCTCG
The DNA here is from genome assembly GCA_032230575.1 of Pseudonocardiales bacterium. Taxonomy (GTDB): domain Bacteria; phylum Actinomycetota; class Actinomycetes; order Mycobacteriales; family Pseudonocardiaceae; genus Lentzea. The sequence continues at coordinate 2,304 of JAVXWK010000320.1, forward strand.
GTCCACTTGCGGCCTTCGATCAGCAGGTCGTTGAGCATGCCGCCGCCCTCGACGAGCAACGCCGACAGGCCCTGACCAGTGCCTTCCATGGTGGCGCCCAGTCCGCCCATCGCGACCGCGGTGCCGCCGTGGGCGACGACGGTCGCCGCGGTGCCGGTCAGTCCCACCGCGCCCGTTGCCGTCGTTGCGCCGGCCAGCACGACCGGAGCAGCGGCGACGACCGCGATCGCCACGGCGGCGGCGAACGAGATGTCCCGCACGACCGTCGCGACGGTCTCCACGCCCTGCGCCGACTGCATGAAGCCCTGCAGGTACCGGGAGAACTCGGCCCGCGCCTGCTGGTCGACCTGGAACACCCGGTGCAGGTGGTCGATGGCCGCCTGACTCTTCTGACCTGCGTCGTTGATGCTTCCCGGCGTGATCGGGACGCGCAGTGCCGCGTCGAGCTCCGCGCGCACGGTGTCCCATTGGCCGGGGATCGAGTCCCAGCGGCCGGGATCGGTGCGCGGTGCGGAGTTGAACAGGTCGATGAACTGCCCGACGAGGTCGAGCCGGCGGTACCAGTCGAGCTCCTGGCGCTTCGAGTCCTCGGTCGTGCGCTTGAAGGAGTCGACGGTGTGGCGGTAGCGGGTCGTGCGAGCCTGCAGGTCCGTGCCGACGACCGTGACCGGTTTGCCGTTCACGTCTGAATCGGGCGATTGCAGGGTGGGTTCCGGCCCCTGGCTGGCCGCCGGTGGCTTCTTGCTCATGTTCTGGCGCTGCACGACGAGCCTGCTGACGGCCGTGTTGCCTGCCTTCGCCTGCAGCCCGAGGAGTGGGTGTGCCGCGCTCGTCGATCGCGTGGGGGTTGCGCTGTCGCGTTCCTGGCGCCCAGTGACGCGGCGGTGATCCATTTCTTCACGGTAGGGCCGGGTGTCGTAGTCGACCTTGTCCGCGGGGCCGACGTCAGGGGCGGTCGCGGCTGCCCCTCCGGACATTCTGACCGCCGATAACGTTCACTTATCGGGGGTCAGACTTTTCGCACTCATTTAGGTAGCGTTGCGTTGAATAACGTAACTGCACACGTAATTCTGTTACGATATCCCCGTGGAGACGAGCTGTAACTTCCCCGGCTGTGAGCGCGCCGTTTTTCGAGGTGGCGGGCCTGGCAGGCCCTCGGAGTACTGCGACCTGCCCGAGCACACGCGCTGGCGGGCGTGGAGGGAGCGGCAGCGGCTGGCCGAATCCCCCGAGCAAAACCTGGAGGTCGTCACCGTGACGAATCTCCCCAGGGTCTCCGGTACCGCCAAGATCAGGGCTGAAGAGCTCCTCGACCGGTTCCGCGTGCTCTCGGAGCAGATGACGCAGACGCTGGGACGGGCTGTCGGCGAGTTGAACGCGATGGCGGATCCGAGTGTCGCGGAGAGCCTGGTCCAGGCCGCCGAGGCGGAGGCCGCGCGGCGGGTCGCGGAGGCTCAGGTGGCGGTGGCGTCCGCTGAGAGGCGGCGGCACGAGGCGGAGCAGGCTCGCAAGGCGGCTGAGGAGACGACCGAACAGGCCGTGAGGGCTGCGGAGGAAGCCGATGATGCCGCGGACACGGCATTGACCGAGCGGGATGAGGCTCGAGAGGCCGCGCGGGCTGCCGGTGAGCGGGCCGAGGCGGAGATCGCCGAGGTTCGGGTGCAGGCGGCGGCCGTGATCGAGGAGATCCGGGCGGAGGCGGACGCGAAGGTGCGGGAGGCCGTGGAAGCCGCTGAGCAGGCACGGGCCGACGCGGTGAAGCACGCCGAGCAGGCTCGTCGGCAGGCGGCGAAGGAGATCGAGCAGGCCAACGCCGCTGCCGCTGCGCAGATCGAGCACGCCCGTGTGGAGGCTCAGGCGCAGGTCGATCACGCGCGGGCCGGGGCGCGGGTCGAGGTGGAGCGTGCGAAAACGGAGGCCGAGGCTGCTTCGCAGGCCGCTGAGCAGGCACGTTCGGACGCGGCGGAGACCGTCAGCCGGGCGGCGAAGGCTCGGGACGTGGCTGTGGTGCGGGCGGAACGGGCCGAGCAGACCGCCACTGACGCCCGCGTGGAGCTGGAACGGACCCGTGCGGAGTTCGAAGCGCGGCTGGCCCAGGTCAGGCAGGAAGGCGTTGACCAGATCGCCGCGGTGAGGCAGACGATGAGCGCCGTGGAGGACGCGCGAGCGCAGACGCTGACCAGGGCCGAGCGGGCGGAGCGGCAGCTGGACGAGGTGGCGGCGGAGCTGCGTGCGTTGCGGGCGGGGGCGGCGAAGTAGGCTGATCGCGATGGACGAGCTGAAAGGCGACTGCGCCAACTGTTTCGGGTTGTGCTGCGTCGCGCTGCCGTTCGCCAAGTCGGCGGACTTCGCGGCCACCAAGGACGCCGGGACGCCGTGCCGCAACTTGCTGGCCGACCACCGGTGCGGGATCCACGACTCGTTGCGGCAGAAGGGTTATCAGGGCTGCACGGTCTACGACTGCTTCGGTGCCGGGCAGCGGGTGTCGCAGACGGTGTTCCGCGGCAACGACTGGCGCACCGGTGAGCGGCAGAAGATGTTCGCGGTGTTCCCGGTGGTGCGGCAGCTGCACGAGCTGCTCTGGTATCTCGCCGAGGCCCGCCGGCTCGACCCGCACCAGGACCTCGACGACGCCTACGCCGAGGTCGAACGGCACACCGTCGCCGAGCCGGACGAGATCCTGCAGTTCGACGTGGCGGAGATCCGGGCGAAGGTCAACGTCCTGCTGCTGCGGACCAGTGAGCGGCTGCGGTCGAGCGCGAAGTCCTACCGCGGCGCGGACCTGATCGGCGCGCGGCTGCGGAACAAGAACCTGACCAGCGCTGACTTCCGGGGCGCGTACCTGATCGGTGCGGATCTGACGAACGCCGACCTCTCGCGCGCGGACATGATCGGTGCCGACCTGCGGGGTGCGGAGCTGTCGGGTGCCGACCTGAGCACGTGCCTGTTCCTGACGCAACCGCAGGTCAACGCTGCGCGGGGGGACGCTCGGACGAAGCTGCCGGCGACGGTGACGAGGCCGTCGCACTGGAACGCTGTGGCCGGCAAGCGCCGCTGAGGGTGTCAGGGCGTTGTCAGTGGCACTTGCGAGAGTGCCGATCATGAAGAAGGCACTACTGATCATCGCGGCCGCCGTGGCCGGCTTGCTCGCGCCCGGTGTCGCGCATGCCGAGACCCCGCCCGGCTGCGCGTCGGCCCAGCAGATCGGCGCCACCGCCTACGTGAAGTTCGCGGACGACACGACGGCGGCGTCGGTGAAGCAGTTCGCGGGCTGCGGCAAGAACTGGGGCTACGTGTTCGTGTGGGCGGACTTCGCCGCGAAGCACGACCTCTTCCACGTCACCACCTACGTCAAGACCGACGACAACGTCAGCCACGGCAAGGTGATCGGCCGCGTCGACCAGCGCGAGGTGTGGTCGAAGGGTGTCGCGACGATCAACGAGTGCACGCGCGCGGTCGGTGTCGTGTCGCTCGGCGAGGACGGCTGGAGCGCCACCACGAGCCGCCGCTGCTGATTGCTCCGTCTGCCTGCGATCGAATGCGCACACCTGACAACTACTGGGAGGAGTTGGGTGGTGCGTTCCCCGGCGGTGCTCGCAACGGTGACTTCATCTACATCATCGACTGGACCGCGAACGTCCGCGGCTGACCAGGCAGAACGGTTTGACTGAAATTTCAGTCAAGGATACGTTGGCCTCATGAAGAGGCGCACGTTCGTGCAGTCGGCGGCGGCCGCGATGAGTGGTCTGCTCGCCGGCTGCGCGGACGACAACAGGTCCTGGGTGATGCCCGAGGAGGGGCGACCGCACCAGCGGACGTGGATGGCGTTCGCGGCGTCCGAGCGGATCTGGGGGCGGGAGCTGGTCCCCTGGGTGCAGCGCGACCTGGCGCGGATCGCGACCACGATCGCCCGGTTCGAGCCGGTGTCGATGCTCGTGCGGGCTGACGAACTGGCGCTCGCCCGTGAGCTGACCAGCGGAAACGTCGATCTGGTCACCGCTGAGCTGGACGACCTGTGGCTGCGTGACACCGGTCCGATCTTCGTGAACGGCGCTGCTGTCGACTTCAACTTCAACGGCTGGGGCGGCAAGCAGGGGCACGGCAAGGACGCCAAGGTCGCGCGGCTCGTGGCCGAACGCGCCGGAGTCGAGGTCGTGAAGACCGATCTCGTGCTCGAGGGTGGCGCGCTGGAGGTCGACGGTGAGGGCACGGCGATCATCACCGAGAGCTGCGTGCTCAACGGCAACCGCAACCCCGGCTGGACGAAGAGCGACGTCGAGGCGGACCTGGCGCGGTTGCTGGGGATCCGGAAGGTGATTTGGCTGCCGGGTATCGCCGGACGGGACGTCACCGACGGGCACACCGACTTCTACGCGCGGTTCGCCGGGCCTGGCGTGGTGGTGGCCGGGCTGGACAACGACCTGGAGTCGTTCGACCACGACGTCACGCACCGCCACCTGGAGATCCTTCGCGAGGCCACGGACGTGCAGGGGCGAAAGCTGCGGGTGGAGGTGCTGGAAGGGCCGTCGCGGACGCGGGTGCGGGACGAGGACTTCGCGGCCGGATACGTGAACTTCTACGTGTGCAACGGTGCCGTGGTCGGGCCGGAGTTCGGCGACCCCGAAGCCGACGGGAAGGCCCTGGCGCTGCTCACGCGGTTGTTCCCCGGACGTACGGTGGTGCAGATCAACATCGACGGCATCGCGTCGGGTGGCGGCGGCATCCACTGTGCGACGCAACAGGAACCGAGGTAACTCCGTGTCGGAGCGCAGGACGCAGATGCTCGAGGCGGCCGTTCGCGTGATCGCCCAGGACGGGGTGCGCGGGTTGCGCGTCGAGAAGCTCGCGGCCGAGGCGGGGGTGTCGACGGCGTTGATCTACTACCACTTCAAGGACCGGGCGGGGATTCTGCGGGCGGCGTTGGAGCACGTCAACCACCGTGCGCGGCTCTACACCGAACCGGCGGCGAGTGATCCGCGCGCGCAGTTGGAGCAGATGCTGCTGGGTGAGCTGCAGGACTCGCCGCAGGTGCGCGAGACGAGTGTGGCGTGGGGTGAGCTGCGGGCCAGCGCGGCGTTCCACGAGGAGCTGCGCGAGCCGTTGCGCGAGGCCACCGAAGCGTGGAACTCCGACGTCGCCGCGTTGGTGCGCGAGGTGGATCCGGCGCTGGACGCCGACGCGGTGGCCGAGCGGCTCACCGCGCTGGTCGAGGGGCTGAGCGAGCGCTGGCACAGCGGGTCGGTGTCCTTGGAACGGGCACGCGAGCTGCTGGCCGGCGCGTTGGGCGACCTCTAGACCGACAGGCGCTGCTGGGCGACCGCGCGAGCGAAGCCCTCGACGTTGTCGATCATGATGTTGTGGCCGGCGTGGGGTACCGGGATGACCTGGACACCGGCGGCGGTGAGCTCGCGGGCTCCGGAGGGCGGGGCGTCCTCGGGGTGCAGGAAGACGCGCGGGATCTCCAGTTCCAGCAACAGCTTCCGCATCGTCGGGTGCGTGCCGCGGACGAGGTCGACGGCGCTGCGGTAGAGGGCTTCGCCGCCGGCCATGCGCATGGTGGCGGCCCAGTGCGGGCCGACGTCGCGCAGCACTCGTTCGAAGCCGTGCGAGAGGAAGTCCGCCTCACCGTAGGCTGCGATGCCCCGGCTGCCGGGTGCGCCGAGGGCGGGCGTGGCGGGGTCGACGTGCGGGTCGACGAGGACGAGCGAGCGCACCATCTCGGGGTGGCGGGCGGCGAGCACGATGGCGACGGCGCCGCCCATGCTGTGGCCGATGATCTCGCTGCGCCGCAGTCCGATCTTGGCCAGGGCCACGGCGAGCGCGTCGGCGTGGCCTTCGAGCGAGTAGGCGAATCCGCTGGGGCGATCGCTGATGCCGAAGCCGAGCATGTCCATCATGAGGCTGCGGCGGCCGGCGAGCAGGGGGTGCGCGACGGCTTCGGCGTAGTAGGGCGCCGACGACGCGCCGAGGCCGTGCAGGTAGACGCGGGCGGGCGTGGCGCCCGGCACTTCGACCCAG
>JAVXWK010000340.1:0-20896 GCA_032230575.1 Pseudonocardiales bacterium
GAATTCCGCACTCCAAAGTGGACGACCAGGAGGAGTTCCGTAGCGCACTTGCGCGGCCAAAAGGCCTCCAAGTGGTGGAAGTGCAGGCAAAAAGAGACGAACTGCGTGCGCTGCACCAACGTCTCAAGTCGACGGTGTCAATCATTTTCAGCAGGTAGGAAACCTACGTAAGTCGGTGGCTCACATCTCGGCGTGTGGCTAGCGTCCCGCGCATGTCGATCAGATCCAAGGCGACGGCCGCGGTGGCGTCCGCGGCCGCGATGACGCTCTTCGCGGGGACGGCGCTGGCGGCGTCTCCGGGTGCACCCGGTGCCGGCGACCCGTACTACCCGACGTACGGCAACGGCGGTTACGACGTCTCCCACTACGACATCAGGCTCAACTACAACCCGGACGGCGACCAGCTGTCGGGCACCACGACGATCCTCGCCAAGGCCACCGAGGACCTCACGCAGTTCAACCTCGACTTCCTGCTCAAGGTGAAGTCGGTCCGGGTGAACAACGTGCCGTCCTCGTTCGTGTCCGACAACGGCGAGCTGACCCTCACCCCGCGCGGCGGCGTGCGCAAGGGCCAGGATCTGACGATCGTCGTCACCTACGCCGACTCGCCTTCCACGGTGAAGGACCGCAACGGCTTCACGGCGTGGACCAAGACTCCCGACGGCGCCCTGGCCATCGGTGAGCCGGAGATCGCCTCCTGGTGGTTCCCGTCCAACGACCACCCGACCGACAAGGCCACGTTCGACGTCAACGTCGCCGTGCCGAACGGCGTCGAGGCCATCTCCAACGGCACGTTCCTCGGCCAGACCCGCCAGATCAACGGCTGGAGCCGCTGGAACTGGCGCAGCACCAAGCCGCAGGCGACCTACCTGACGTTCCTGACGATCGGCCAGTTCGAGATCCGCCAGTCCACGGCACCGAATGGCCAGCCGGTGTACAACGCGTACTCCGAGCGTCTCGGTGAGAACGCCGACGCGGCCAAGGCCAGCATCGAGCGCACTCCCGAGGTCATCGAGTTCCTCGCGGAGAACGTCGGCCCGTACCCGTTCGAGGCACAGGGCGGCGTCGCCACCCCGGGCCTGGGCTACGCGCTGGAGAACCAGACCCGCCCGAACTACGACACGGCCTTCTTCCGCCGCGGCGCCAACACCTACGTCGTCGCGCACGAGCTCGGCCACCAGTGGTTCGGCGACTCGACGTCGGTCCACCACTGGCGCGACATCTGGCTGAACGAGGGCTTCGCGTCCTACATGGAGTTCCTCTGGTCCGAGCACCTCGGTGAGGGCACGGCCCAGGAGAACGCCGACTTCACCTACGACCTGTACCCGGCCGACAGCCCGTTCTGGGACGTCCTGCCCGGCGACCCCGGCGCCGACAAGGTGTTCGACGGCGCCGTGTACGACCGCGGTGCTCTGGCCGTCCACGCCCTGCGCGTGGCCGTGGGTGACGAGAAGTTCTTCGAGATCCTGAAGACGTGGACCAAGGAGAAGAAGTACTCCGACGCCACGATCGAGGAGTTCATCGCGCTGTCCGAGCGGGTGTCCGGCCAGCAGCTGGACCAGCTGTTCCAGACGTGGCTGTTCACCAAGGGCAAGCCGGCCGAGGCTCCCGGTCGTACGGCTGACGTGGCGGCCAAGTCGCTGTCCGTGGCGTCCGCGCCGGCCAAGGCGGCTGAGCCGAAGTCGCGCGCCAAGATCCAGCTGACGCACGAGCTGCTGGACGCGAACAAGTAAGCGCTCGTCTGACCGCGCCTGACTGTCAGACCTGCTGAGTACGTTATGACGCAGGGGTTCCCAGCAAGGGGGGACCCCTGCGTCAGCGTTTTCCAGGGCCGATGACAGGGGGAATCGGTGGGCGAGAGCGTGCCCGCGTGGGCGAACGAACGGGCGGAGATTCGGCCGCACGACCCTCGATGGGCCGTCCGAGCAGAGGCGGAGCGCAGCCGCTTGACCGACCTGCTCGCGCCCTGGCTGGCCGACGGGATCGAGCACATCGGCTCGACCTCCGTCCCGGGCCTCGCCGCGAAGCCCGTGGTGGACCTGGCCGCCTCGGTGACCGACCTGGACGCCGCCGCCGAAGATGCACCCCTGGCCGCGGCCGGCTGGTGTTACGTGCCCCCAGAGCTCGACCAACGCCCCTGGCGCCGTTTCTTCGTCAAACCAGACCCCACCGGACAGCGCCGTGAGGCACACCTCCACCTGATCCAGGCCAGTCACCAGAGGTGGACCGACCAGATCAGGTTCCGCGACGCCCTCCGCCGCGATCCCACCCGAGTGCGGCAGTACGCGGACCTGAAACACCAGCTGTCCCGGGACAGCGGACACGACCGTGAGGCGTACACGGCAGGCAAGGCGGCATTCGTGGCGAGAGTCCTCGGCGCAGACCTCTGATCGGGTGGCGGGAACGAGCCGGTGATCAGCAGGATCGGCTCATGCGGTCACGTGTCGCGCTCGTCAGCGGCGGACCGCACGGCTAAAGGCTCAGAGGCCTTCCAACGCCTCGCGCATCGGCCGCATCTTGGCGTGCGCCTCCTGCACCTCGATGTCCGGATCCGAGTCCGCCACCAGCCCGCACCCGGCGAACAACCGCGCCGTCGACCCGGTGATCTGCGCGCACCGCAACGCGATCCCGAGCTCGCCGTCGCCGTTCCCGTCGATCCACCCGACGGGTCCCGCGTACCGCCCGCGGTCCATGCCCTCGAGCTGACCGATGAGAGTCGTCGCGTCCAACCGAGGCGTCCCACCGACAGCAGCCGTGGGGTGGACGGCCTCGCCGAGGTGCAACAACGACACCGACGACTCAAGGGTGCCGATCACGTCAGAAGACAGGTGCGACACGTTGGGCAGCCGCAGAACCGAAGGTCCCTCGACTGACATCGTTGTGCAAAAGGGCCGCAACGTCTCCGCCAGCGACGTGATGGCGTAGTCGTGCTCCTCGAGGTTCTTCTCCGACGACATCAACGCCGCGGCCAGCTCCTCGTCCGAAACCCCGTCGTGCGGCCAGGTCGTCCCGGCCAGCACCCGTGAGTCCACGACCGACCCGGTGCGGCGCAGCAGCAACTCGGGCGTGGCACCGACCAGGCCGTCGACCGCGTACGCCCAGCAATCCGGATACCGCCGCGCCAGCCCCTGCAGCACGAAGCGCTGGTCCAGGCGCCGATCGGTGGACGCCACCAGGTCGTGTGCGAGCACCACCTTGTCCAGCTCGCCGCCACGCATGCGCATAACGGCCTTCCGCACGGCCTCGCGGTACTGCGTGACCGGCAGCTGACCGTTCGAGTAGCGGATCTCGGACGGGCGGGACAGCGGCGTGACGTCGGGGGTGGTGTCCGCGGCGCCGATCGCGGTGATCCACTGCTGGCCGTTGCGGCGGCCGACCACGACCTCGGGAACGATCAGCACCGAGTCGCCGGGTGAGTCCGCGAAGGCCATCGAGATGAAGGCGACGGGACCGCTGCCGGGCACGCCCAGCGCGTCGTCCACGTCGAGGTGCGCGCAGAACTCGCGCCACCACTTGTCCGCCTGCGCGAAGCGGTCTGGGCCGCTGACCTCGAGTCGCGCGGCCTCGCCCCAGCCGACCAGTCCGGACCCGTCGCGCACCCAGGCGAGCGCGTGCTCCGGGTCTGGCAGCAATCCGAGCAGGTCACCGGAGGTGGCCCGGCTCGACCGGACGCGGATCCGCTGCCGTGCTCGCGATGTCGGTGCTGAGGTCACGCTCCGACTGTATGGACCTGAAGCTGAAAGCGCGGCACCCGCCCGGCTCTAGACTTCTCAGTTGTGGTGGACGACGCAGTGACCAGGCCGGCGCTAGGTGTGCGTGTCCGCCGTGTGGTGAGTCGCGTGTTGCTCGTGGTCGGCGGGGTGGTGACGCTCATGTGCGTGCTGCTGCCGCTGGCGTGCTGGCGTGACGACATGGCCATCGAGCGGCACCTCGGGCAGGCGGTCGCGCAGGTCGACTCCGTGGCCTTCAACCGGACCGTTGTGCGCTACGCCACACCGGACGGCCGCGTGATCATCCCGTCGCAGGGCGTGCTGTACCCGGCGGGGCTCAACGTGGGCGACAACGTGCGGGTCGAGTACGACCAGACGAACCCGGAGCTGACGCGCGTGGCGGGCCGATCGGCGGTGCTCAGCTTGTTGCCCGTCGGAACGTTCCTCGTGATCGTCTGGATCGTCATCGCGGTTGTTGTGACAGTTCTACGCAGATTCGGCACTCAGGTGTAACATCGGGGCATGGCGGATGACCTGGAGCTGCGCTTCGAGCGCACGGTGCAGGCCGACTCGCGCATCGAGCCGCGCGACTGGATGCCCGACGGCTACCGCAAGACCCTGATCAGGCAGATCGCCCAGCACGCGCACTCCGAGATCATCGGGATGCAGCCGGAGGGCAACTGGATCTCGCGCGCGCCCTCGCTGCGGCGCAAGGCGATCCTGCTGGCGAAGGTGCAGGACGAGGCCGGGCACGGCCTGTACCTGTACTCGGCGACCGAGACGCTCGGCGCCGACCGCGAGGACCTGACGACCAAGCTCATCGAGGGCCGCCAGAAGTACTCCTCGATCTTCAACTACCCGACGCTGACGTTCGCCGACGTCGGCGTGATCGGCTGGCTCGTCGACGGCGCCGCGATCTGCAACCAGGTGCCGTTGTGCCGCACGTCCTACGGGCCGTACGCGCGCGCCATGATCCGTATCTGCAAGGAAGAGTCGTTCCATCAGCGTCAGGGCTACGAGCTGCTCATGACGATGATGCGCGGCACCCAGCAGCAGCGCGACATGGTGCAGGACTCGGTGAACCGGTGGTGGTGGCCGGCGCTGATGATGTTCGGCCCGCCGGACTCCGAGTCGACGAACACCGAGCAGTCGATGGCGTGGCGGATCAAGCGCGACACCAACGACGAGCTGCGGCAGAAGTTCGTGAACATGAGCATGCCGCAGGCCGAGGCGCTCGGCGTGACGTTCCCGGACCCGCTGCTGAAGTGGAACTCCGACCGCGGGCAGTACGACTTCGGCACGCCGGACTGGGACGAGTTCTGGCAGGTCGTCAAGGGTGGCGGTGTCTGCAACGAGCAGCGCATCGCCCACCGCCGCAAGGCGCACGAGGACGGTTCCTGGGTCCGCGAGGCCGCTGTCGCACACGCTCAGAAGCAGGCTGTTGCGAAGGAAGGTGCCGCGTGAGCACGTCTTGGCCGCTGTGGGAAGTGTTCGTGCGGGGCAAGCGCGGCCTGAACCACGTGCACGTCGGTTCGCTGCACGCGCCGGACGCGGAGATGGCGCTGCGCAACGCCCGTGACGTCTACACGCGCCGCAACGAGGGCGTGTCGATCTGGGTGGTGCCCGCCGCCGCGATCACGGCCTCCTCGCCGGACGAGAAGGACCCGTTCTTCGCGCCGGCCGGGGACAAGGTCTACCGGCACCCGACGTTCTACTCGATTCCCGAGGACGTGCCGCACCTATGAGCTTCGACAACGCGTACGAGTCGCTCCTGGGCCACGAGGACTCGCACTGGGCGTTCGGGACCGGATTCTCCGACGCTCTCGTCGGCGTGAACCGCGAGTTCCCGGCCGGGGTCGACCGTGAGGCGCTCGCCGCCTACTGCCTGATGCTCGGCGACGACGCGTTGATCTTCTCGCAGCGGCTGTCGGAGTGGTGCTCGCGCGCTCCCGAGCTCGAAGAGGACATCGCTCTCGCCAACATCGCGCTGGATCTGCTGGGCCAGGCCCGCATGCTGCTGACGCGTGCCGGTGAGGTGCTCGACCGCGACGAGGACTCGCTGGCGTACCTGCGCGACGAACGCGAGTTCCGCAACGTGCACCTGGCCGAGATCGACTGCGGCCCCGGCCCTGGTGGCGACTTCGGCACGACCATCGCGCGCCTGCTGGTGTTCTCGTCGTGGCGGCTCGCGCTCTTCTCCCGTCTGCGGGGCTCGGCCGACCCGGTGCTCGCCGCCGTGGCCGAGAAGGGCGTGAAGGAGCTGGCGTACCACCGCGACCATGCCGCGCAGTGGACCGTCCGGCTCGGCGACGGCACCGACGAGTCGCATCGCCGCATGCAGGCGGGCCTGGAGCGGGTCTGGTCGTTCGTGGACGAGCTGTTCGCCACACACGCGGTTGAAGCGCGCCTGGCCGGCGTTGCGGTTGATCCTGCTTCTCTTCGGTCCGAAGTGGACGGTGTGCTGGAGGCGGTGCTGTCGGCTGCCGGACTTTCGCGTCCGGTGGATTCGAAGGCGGCTCGAGTGGCCGGGATGGCGGGCCGCGACGGCGTGCACACCGAAGCCATGGGCTACCTGCTCGCCGAGATGCAGCACCTGTACCGCTCGTTGCCGGGAGCGGTCTGGTGACGACGGCACTGGAGGTCGCGTCGGCCGTGCGGGACCCGGAGCTCCCGGTCCTCACGCTGGCCGATCTCGGAGTGCTGCGCGAGGTGTCCGAAGAGGACGGTCGCGTCGTCGTCACGATCACCCCGACCTACTCGGGCTGCCCGGCGATCGACGAGATGGGCGCGGACCTGCGCCGGTCTCTTCTCTCGGCCGGGTTCTCGTCGGTCGAGGTGCGGCTGGCGCTCTCCCCGGCCTGGACCACGGACTGGATCAGCCCCGAGGGCCGCTCGAAGCTGGCCGCCGCGGGCATCGCGCCACCGTCCCGCATCGGCCCTGCCGCTGTCGGCCCGGTACCGCTGAACCTCGTGCCGCCGTCCCGCCAGGTCGCCTGCCCGCAGTGCGGCTCGCTGAACACCTCGGAGATTTCCCGGTTCGGCTCCACCGCGTGCAAGGCCCTGCGTCGGTGTGGTTCCTGCGCCGAACCGTTCGAGCACGTCAAGGAGATCTGAGTTGTCGCGCCGAGCCGCCTTCCACAAGCTCACCGTCGCCGGCGTCGACCGCCTCTGCGACGACGCCGTGGCCGTCACCTTCGACGTGCCGTCCGACCTGGCCGACGAGTTCTCCTTCGCCGCGGGCCAGTACCTGACGCTGCGCCAAGGCGACGAACGCCGGTCGTACTCGATCTGCGCCCCCACGGGTGCTGCTCCGCGCATCGGAGTCCGCCGCGTCGACGGCGGCCAGTTCTCGACTTGGCTCGTGGACCGCGTGGCCCCTGGTGACGTGCTCGAAGTCCTGCCACCGCTGGGCAAGTTCACGCCTTCCGGCACCGGCACCCACCACGGCCTGGTGGTCGCGGGTTCCGGCATCACCCCGGCCTTGTCGATCGCCGCGACCGTGCTGGCGACCGGCGCCCGAGTGACGCTGATGTACGGCAACCGCAGCACCAACACGGTGATGTTCGTCGACGAGCTGGCCGACCTGAAGGATCGCTACCCGGCCACGTTCCAGCTGATCCACGTCCTGTCCCGCGAACCGCGAGACGTCGAGCTGTTCAGCGGCCGCCTGACCGCCGAGAAGCTGACCGCTCTGTTCGGCAGCGTCGTGCCGTTCGACGCCATCGACGAATGGTGGCTGTGCGGCCCGTACGAGATGGTCCAAGACGCCACGGCCGTTCTGCGTGATCGCGGCGTCCCGGCCGAACACGTTCACCACGAGCTCTTCTACGTCGATGAACCGCCGCCCCCTCCGCGCCGCGCCGAGGCCGTGATCGAGTCCGCGGCATCTGTGACCGTGGTCTTGGACGGCAAGTCGACGACGCTGCCACTGCCCGCCGACGAGCCGATCCTGGACGCCGCGCAACGGGTTCGCGCGGACTTGCCGTTCGCTTGCAAGGGCGGGGTGTGCGGCACGTGCCGGGCTCTGGTCACCGACGGCAGCGTGGAGATGCGCCGCAACTACGCGCTCGACGAGTCCGAGGTGGCGGCCGGGTTCGTGTTGACCTGCCAGGCGTTGCCGACCAGCGAGTGCGTGACGGTCGACTTCGACGCCTGAGTTACCCCACGAACAACCGGTGAACATGGCACGATCACGAGCCATGGGGGTTGTCGTTCGCTCAGCGCTCTGGGGTGCCGCCGCAGGCACCCTGCTCATGGTCGCCCTCGCGACGCTCGTCGAGGTGACCAGTCCGAGCGACCACCCGTCCTCGGTCTTCGTGACGATCGTGGCGATCCTCTTCGTGGCCGGAGCGTTCGGCGCCGTCCCGGGAGCGGTCGTCGGCACGGGCGTCGGCTTCATCCGCCGCTCGCTGCAGCGCCCTGGTCCGCCCAGGCCGGCTTATCCGCCGATCCCGCAGCAGCCCTACGACATGTGGTCCGAGCTCGTGGAACGCTGCGCCGAGTCCACCAGGCGAGTGGCCGCGGCCGTCCAGACGGTCCCGAAGTCACCGGCCAAGGACTGGTTGCAAAGGATCAGCGAGCAGCTCACCAAGGAGCTCGACGACGTCAGGGGCATCGCGCAGCTCGGCAGGGCCCTGGGCGCGGTCGACCGGCAGCACCCGGTCTACCAGCGGCTGCTCAGGGCCGCGCACGACTTCCAGCAGTTCGAGAACGAGGTCGGCAGGGTCGCACTGCAGATGTTCGACCACCCGGAGCTGGACGCGGCGCGCACCCACCTCGAAGTGCTCGAGAAGCAGCTTCCTCAGCTGTCGACCTGAAGCGCGGACTGCCACCAGCCCAGCACCTCGTCGGCCGCGTCGGGAGCAGCGACCAAAAGCCCGTCCGCCGGCAGTTGAGCCCCCGCGCCGCGTCTGTCCAGGACGACCGCGCCGGACTCCACGGCCAAGGACACAGCTCCAGCCACGTCCCACTCGTGATAGCCGTGCAGGACAGCGGCAGCGACGTGACCAAGAGCCACCTGCGCGACGGCCAGGCACTTGGAGCCGAGAACGCGGACACCGGTGCCCGCGATGGCCGCCGTCGAGATGAATTCACCCATTCCAGGCCACGGACCCGTTCGGGTCATCTCGGTGCACACCACCAGCGAGTCGCCCTGACGCTCGGTGAGTCGCACCGGGGTGCCGTTCGCCCGCATGCCGCGGCCTCGCGCTGCGGCGTAGATCTGGGAGCGGTAAGGGTCCGCGACGACGCCGACGACGGGTCCCCAGCGGTCCACCAGGGCGAGGCTGTACGCGCACCACGGCATGCCCGCGGTGTAGTTCGCGGTGCCGTCGACCGGGTCGACCACCCAGCGGAACTCGGAGTCGCCGGGAACGTCGACGTCAGAATTCTCACAAAAGACCGGAATCGAGGGGAACTCCGCGGTCAGGACACGCCGCGTGTGGCGCTCGAGGGTGCGGTCGGTGTCGGTCACCCAGTCGAACGGCGACTCGTCGGAGTCGGGACGCACGCCGCGACCGGCGGTGGCCATGATGACGTCCGAGGCGTCGTTCGCCAGACGACCAGCCACTTCCAGCGCTATTGACACCAGTCCCGGGTCCACCGGGTGCGCGGGGCGGGACGACAAGACGGTCATGCTGGCCTAGTTTCACCGCGTCGGGTGACCGGCAGCCGAATCGAAGATGACCAATCGACGATCACCTGGCCACGACGTGAGGTGTTCTGACCGCGTCAAATTTCGTGTCACGCGGACTTCACACGCGCACTACAAGGTGTCTCATGTGCGTGTAGCGATCGTGACCGAGAGCTTCCTGCCCCAGGTGAACGGGGTGACCAACTCCGTCCTCCGTGTGCTGGAACACCTGAGGCGAAACGGCCACCAGGCGATGGTGGTCGCGCCGGGTGCCGGCGCCGGCGAACACCACGGCACGCCCGTCGTCAGAGTTACTGCCGTCGACGTGCCGATCGTGACCAGCCTGCCCATCGGGGTGCCGACCCCGAGAGTGCTCCACGAGCTGGCTGACTTCCAGCCGGACGTCGTGCACCTCGCCTCGCCGTTCGTGCTGGGCGCGTACGGGCTGAGAGCAGCGCGCAAGATCGACGTGCCGACCGTCGCCGTCTACCAGACCGACGTCGCCGGGTTCGCCGGCAGCTACGGGCTCGGGCTGACCAAACGGGCGGCCTGGCGGTGGACGAAGCGGCTGCACACGCTGGCCGACCGCACGCTGGCGCCGTCCAGTTCGGCGGTCGACGCGCTGGAGCAGCACGGGGTGCCGCGCGTGCACCGGTGGGGGCGTGGCGTCGATATCGACCTCTTCCACCCGCGCGGCAAGCAGAACGACGAGCTCACCGTGGGCTACGTCGGCCGCCTCGCGCCGGAGAAGCAGGTGCACCGGCTGCGCGAACTGCACGACCTGCCCGGCGTGAAGCTCAGGATCGTCGGCGACGGACCGGACCGCGAGCAACTCGAACGCGACCTCCCCAACGCGGAGTTCCTCGGGTTCCGCACGGGCGAGGCGCTCGCCGAGGCCTACGCGTCACTCGACGTCTTCATCCACACCGGACCGCACGAGACGTTCTGCCAGGCCGTCCAGGAGGCGCTCGCGACCGGTCTGCCGGTGCTCGCGCCGAACGCCGGCGGCCCGCGTGACCTGGTCTCGCACGGGCGGACGGGGTACCTGTTCCAGGACGACATCGCGCGGTACGTGGAACTGCTGCGCGACCCGTTGCGGCGCAAGCGGTTCGGTCTCGCCGCCCGCAAGTCGGTGCTGTCCCGCACCTGGCCTGCGATCTGTGACGAGCTGATGGGTCACTACGCTGCGGTCATCGGACTAACTCACCAGGCGGCCGCTTGAGGATCGTTCAGCTAGCCAACTTCTACGGACCGAAGTCGGGTGGCCTCCGCACGGCACTGCACCACCTCGGCACCGGCTACGTGCAGTCAGGTCACGAGGTGGTGCTCGTCGTGCCCGGCGACCGCCGCGCCGACGAGGTCCTGCCGGGCGGTGTCCGGCGGATCACGCTGCCGGCCGTGAAGATCCCGTACACCGGCGGCTACCGCGTCGTGGACCCGTGGCGGGTCAAGGCGTTGTTGGAGCACCTCAAGCCCGACAGGCTGGAGGTCTCGGACCGGCTGACGTTGCGCGGCATGGGCGCGTGGGCGAGTGAGCGCGGCATCCCGAACGTCGTGATCTCCCACGAACGCCTCGACCGGCTCCTGCAGTTCGTGCTGCCGGAAGGTCCCGCCGTGCGAGGCGCCGACTGGGCCAACGGCCGCATGGCCGCCTCCTACGACACGGTGGTGTGCACGACGGCTTTCGCGCGCGAGGAGTTCGACCGCATCGGTGCCCGCAACGTGCTGCAGGTGCCGCTGGGCGTCGACCTGGCCACGTTCACCCCGAGCCGCCACTCCGCCGACCTGCGGAGGGATCTCCTGCAGGGCAAGGAGAACCTGCTCGTCCACTGTGGTCGGCTCTCACCGGAGAAGCACGTCGAACGCTCCGTCGACACGCTGGCCGAACTGCACGAGCAGGGCCACTCCGCCCGGCTGGTGATCGCCGGCGACGGCCCGCGCCGCACGTTCCTGGAGAAGCGCGCGCACGGCCTGCCGGTGACGTTCCTGGGCTTCGTGAAGTCGCGTTTGGACGTTGCCTCGCTGCTCGCGTCGGCCGATCTGTCGCTCGCACCGGGCCCGCACGAGACGTTCGGGCTCGCGGCCCTGGAAGCCCTCGCCAGCGGCACCCCGGTCGTCGTGAGCCAGAGCAGCGCGCTGAAGGAGATCGTCCAGCCGTCGTGCGGCGCGGCGGTCGACGACCACGCGGCAGCGTTCGCCGTCGCGGCCAGGAGACTGCTCGCGAGCGGTTCGCGGGAGGCCGCCAGGGCACGCGCGGAGGAGTACCCGTGGCAGGCGGCGGTCGACGGCATGCTGACCGCGCTGAAGGTGCCCTGAAGATGATCTCAGGGATGCTGACCTAGGCTCTAGACCATGTCGCGAGCCGGCTTGGACAAGAACCCCCGCGAGGTCGCCGAGATGTTCGACGGCGTGGCCAAGGGCTACGACCGCACGAACTCGGTCATGACGCTGGGCTTCGACCGCCGCTGGCGGGAGTGGAGCCGCCGCGTGCTCGACGCGCGCCCCGGCGAGAAGATCCTCGACCTCGCCGCCGGCACCGCGGTCTCCACGGTCCAGTACGCCGAGTCGGGCGCCTGGTGCGTCGCCGCCGACTTCTCCGTCGGCATGCTCGCGGGTGGCGCCCACCGCCGCGTCCCGAAGGTCGCCGCGGACGCCCTCAGGCTGCCGTTCAAGGACAACTCGTTCGACGCCGTCACGGTGTCCTTCGGCATCCGGAACTTCAACGACACGGTCCTGGCGCTGACGGAGATGGCCCGCGTCACCAAGCCCGGCGGCCGCATGGTGATCTGCGAGGTCTCCACCCCGGCGTGGAAGCCGTTCCGCGTCGTCTACATGCGGTACCTGCTCAAACTGCTGCCGCTGATCGCGAAGTTCGTCTCCAGCAACCCGGTCGCCTACTCCTACCTGGCCGAGTCGATGGCCACCTGGCCGAACCAGCGCGCGCTCGCCGAGCTGATCTCCAGGGCCGGCTGGGAGGACGTCGCCTGGTTCAACCTGACCGGCGGCATGGTGGCCCTGCACCGCGCCACCAAGCCAAGCCCCAAGACGTCCGCCCCAAGCGAGTAGCCCGCTTCCTGCTGTGTACGCGGGGCCCTTTCGTACTGTGTGTCAGTACGAAAGCGCCCCGCGTAACGCTCAAACAGGGCGCCACAGCGAGGCGCTGACGTTTGGGCGCGCACGCTGTGCTGCTGCGAAGTAGGCGCCGCGCAGCTCTGCCAGCACCTTCGCGGGATCCTTCTTCAGACGCGAGGGGACTGTGTGCACGGTCAGCACGCCATGAGCGAGCAGAGCCGAATGCTGAGCCATCGTGTGCGCGTACTCGCTCGGCGAGAGGTGGAACTCCAGCGAATCGATCTGCCACGCCAGCCCGACCTCCTCCCACCAGGCGTCGACGATGGCCAGCTGGCTTCCGTCAGCTGATCGGATCAGTACGTTCCACGTGGGCACGGGCAGAGCAGAGTCCATGATCAACGAGCGTGCCCACGCCTCCGCAGCGGATCGGACACCGTCGCTGATCTCTTCGAGCACTCGCCGTGGCAGAGCTGTGCCACCCAGGCGGAGATCCCGAAGCTCGTCCGCCACATCCTCAGGAGAGCAAAGCTGCTTCTGCACGGCATCCGCGATGAGGGCTCTAATCACGTCGAGACGACACTCCCGCCGCGCCGCGTCGATGAGCGCGCGATTGAGCGTGGCCACCGGAAATCCGTTGATCATGCTGCCGGTCCACGGGCGATTCGTTCGTTCGACGAGCATGGGGCCTTGGCTGGCGACTCGGCGCCCGTGGGGGACCAGGACGTGGATTCGCTGGTCGTCTGGCGTGCGCCGGACGCCATGGAGGCGCGCCGCTTCCAGCCCGGTCAGGAATGTGAGTGGCCCTGCTCTCAGCAGGGCGCCTCGAACCAGTTGCCTGCGGCTCGGCGCGCCACCCGTGAGCAGGTACACGCCGAGAAACAGACGTGTCCAGCCACCTCCTGGCCGGCACTTCAAGGCCAACGTGTTGGCGCTGAACCCGAGATCGAGCAGGTCACGACGGGTCGCGACCCCGTCGTCGAACCAGTCGCTGAGTACCGCGTAGTCGATCGACCGCCTCTTTGCCATCTGACCAATCATCGGCATACGGCGGCACAACTCAACCAGCACTGATCAACATGTGGACAACTCGCGATCTTCGAATGCACGCGGGGCGCTTTCGTACTGTCACGCAGTACGGGAGGGCCCCGCGTACCGAACGGCAGACGCGGGGTGGGTCTCAGGAGGCGCCGGTTAGAGTCGCTGGTGAGCTGTGACGGGTATTTAGGTAGGGAGTCTGGATGAGCAGGCGTGGGATCAACGAGGACGCCGACGTCATCGTCGTGGGGGCGGGACCGGCGGGCTCCACCGCGGCGACCTACCTGGCCAGGGCAGGGCTCGACGTGTTGCTGCTGGAGAAGAGCTCGTTCCCGCGTGAGAAGGTTTGCGGCGACGGGCTGACCCCGCGCGGCGTCAAGCAGCTGATCGACCTCGGCATCGACACCCGCGAGGAGAACGGCTGGCTCCACAACAAGGGGCTGCGGGTCGTCGGCGGCGGCGTCACGATGGAGCTCGACTGGCCCGAGCTGGCCACGTTCCCCAACTACGGCGTGGTCCGGCCGCGCATGGACTTCGACGAGATGCTCGCGAACGCGGCGAAGGCCGCCGGCGCGCGCATGCACGAGAACACCACGGTCACCAAGGCCATCATCGAGAACGGCCGGGTCGTCGGCGTCGAGGCCAAGCAGGGACCGGAAAAGAACCCGGTCACGTACCGCGCGCCGATCACCGTGGCGTGCGACGGGGTGAGTGCCAGGCTCGCCATCAGCGCCGGCCTGCAAAAGGACGACAACAAGCCTATGGGCGTCGCGGTCCGCCGCTACTACGCGAGCCCGCGCACCAAGGACGACTACCTCGAGTCGCACCTGGAGCTGTGGGCGCCGGACGGCCAGCTGCTGCCCGGCTACGGCTGGATCTTCGGCATGGGCGACGGCTCGGTGAACGTCGGCCTCGGCATCCTCAGCACGTCAAAGGCTTACGGCACAACGGACTACCGCCAGCTCCTGCGCAGCTGGCTCGACGGCACGCCGGAGGAGTGGGGCTTCCGCGAGGAGAACGCGACGAGCCGCATCGGCGGCGCCGCGCTCCCGATGGGCCTCAACCGCAAGCCGCACTACAAAAACGGTCTCGTGCTCGTCGGCGACGCCGGCGGCATGGTCAACCCGTTCAACGGCGAGGGCATCGGCTACGCCATGGAGTCGGCCAAGATCGCGTCCGAAAGTGTCGTCCAGGCCCTCGCGCGGACCGGCGTCAACCGTGAACGCGCGCTGCACGGCTACCCGGTCCGGATCGAAGAGGCGCTCGGCAGCTACTACCGGCTCGGCAACGTCTTCTCCAAGCTCATCGGGAATCCGGCGGTCATGCGGACCGCAACGAAGTACGGAATGCCGCGGAAACGCCTGATGAAACTCGTGCTCAAGCTGCTCGCGGGCCTCTACGACCCCAAGGACGGCGACGCAATGGACCGTCTGATCGTGGCTGCCACGAAGCTCGCGCCGACGGCGTAAATTACTCCGAATAGGTGACGGCACCGGCTCAATACGAGCCGGTGCCGTTTCGCATGTGTCGGGCAAGTTAAAGCCCCAGGTCAGACCCTGTGATCTAGGTCATTTACAGGCGTTCTACACTGGCCATCGACCTTGTGAATCACTTCACAACAGTGTGAACAAGCTTGTGAACTGTTTCACAAGCGTTTGTTAGGGCCGCCTAACAAACGCGCTGCAGAACTACACCCATAGGGTGCGCCTCGACCACGAGGAAAGGACGACGGAGCGTGCTTGACCCTTACCTCCCCCTCGTATTGATGTTCGCGCTCGCCGGGGCGTTCGCCCTGTTCTCGGTGACCGCAGCGCCCTACATCGGACCCCGCCGCTACAACCGGGCGAAGCTCGACGCCTACGAGTGCGGCATCGAGCCGAGCCCGCAGCCGGTCGTGGGTGGTGGGCGCATGCCCGTCGCCTACTACCTGACGGCGATGCTCTTCATCTTGTTCGACATCGAAATGGTCTTCCTCTACCCGTTCGCCGTCGCTGCCGACAAGCTCGGGCTGTTCGGGCTGGTGGAGATCGTCCTGTTCGTCGCCACGCTCGGCTTCGCGTACGTCTACGTGTGGCGTCGCGGCGGCCTCGACTGGAACTGAGGAAGTCATGGGTCTCGAGGAGAAGCTCCCGAACGGCATCCTGCTGGTCAGCGTCGAGAAGCTGGTCAACTGGACCCGCAAGTCCTCGCTGTGGCCTGCCACCTTCGGCCTGGCCTGCTGCGCCATCGAGATGATGACGACCGGTGGACCGCGCTACGACCTCGCCCGCTTCGGCATGGAGGTCTTCCGCGCTTCACCGCGCCAGGCCGACCTGATGATCGTCGCGGGCCGCGTCACCAACAAGATGGCGCCGGTGCTGCGGCAGATCTACGACCAGATGCCCGAGCCCCGCTGGGTGCTCGCCATGGGCGTCTGCGCGTCGACCGGTGGCATGTTCAACAACTACGCGGTGGTGCAGGGCGTCGACCACGTCGTGCCCGTCGACATGTACCTGCCGGGCTGCCCGCCGCGGCCGGAGATGCTGATGGACGCGATCCTCAAGATCCACGCCAAGATCATGGACGAGCCGCTGGGCGCCGTGCGCGCCAAGGCACTCGCCGACTCGGGCTACCGCACCGATCTCATCCCGTCCTCCGAGCGTTTTGCGAGGAAGAAGTGACCGAGCCAGGGGGAGAGCACTCCAGCGCCGACCGCGCTGTCGAGGGCCTCGAGAAGACCAACGGGGCTGAGGCAAAAGCGCCGCTGTTCGCCGGCCACGAGCGCAAGGGCCTCTTCGGCGTCACCGGCTCCGGTGACACGTCGGGCTTCGGCGGTCTGCGCCTGCCGGCTCACGTCGCCGCGCCCGCCGAGCGCCCCTTCGGGGGCTGGTTCGACGAGGTCGCCGACGAGCTGTTCGCCGCGATCAGCGACAAGGGCCTGCCCGCCGACACCGTGCAGCAGGTGACCGTCGACCGCGGCGAGATCACCTTCTACCTCAAGCCGGAGACGTTGCTGGAGGTCGCGCGGATCCTGCGCGACACCCCGTCGCTGCGCTTCGAGCTGTGCAGCTCGGTCTCCGGTGTCGACTACGGCGCCGACGTGCCGCAGCGCCTGCACTCGGTCACGCACCTGACGTCGATGACGTACCGCCGCCGCATCCGGCTGGAGGTCGCGGTCGACGTCGAGAGCCCGCACGTGCCGAGCCTCGTCGAGGTCTACCCGACGGCGGACTGGCAGGAGCGCGAGACCTGGGACATGTTCGGGATCATCTACGACGGTCACCCCGGACTGACCCGCATCCTCATGCCGGACGACTGGGACGGCCACCCGCAGCGCAAGGACTACCCGCTGGGCGGCATTCCGGTCGAGTACAAGGGCGCGGAGATTCCTCCGCCGGACCAGAGGCGGTCCTACTCATGACCGAGCGGCTTTCCGACGTCACCACCGGCACCGACACGAGCGGTCCCGGCAGCGACAGCGTCGAGACCAAAGAGACTCCCGAGATCGCGGACTCCCGGAAGACCACCGAGGGCACCGTCTACACGGTGACCGGCGGCGACTGGGACGAGGTGCTCGCGGACGCCGTCCACGACGAGCGCATCGTCATGAACCTCGGCCCGCAGCACCCGTCGACGCACGGCGTGCTCCGCCTGGTCCTGGAGCTCGAGGGCGAGACCGTCACGCACGCCCGCAGCGTCGTCGGCTACCTGCACACGGGCATCGAGAAGAACCTCGAGTACCGCAACTGGGTCCAGGGCGTCACCTTCATCACGCGCACCGACTACCTGGCGCCGCTGCACCACGAGGCCGCGTACTGCATGTCGGTCGAGAAGCTGCTCGGCATCACGGTGCCGGACAAGGCCCAGGCCATCCGCGTGCTGCTGATGGAGATCAACCGGATCAGCTCGCACCTCGTCGCGCTCGCCACCGGCGGCATGGAGCTCGGTGCCCTCACGGGCATGACCTCCGGCTTCCGCGAGCGGGAAGAGGCGCTGCACCTGCTGGAGCACCTCACCGGTCTGCGCATGAACCACGCGTTCATCCGCCCCGGCGGCCTCGCGCAGGACCTGCCGGCGGACGGGATCGAGAAGATCAACGCGTTCGTCAAGATCATGGAGAAGCGGCTCCCGGACTACGACAAGCTGCTCACCGGTCAGCCGATCTGGCGCAACCGTCTCGCGAACGTGGGCTACCTGCCCGTCGACGCGTGCCTCGCGCTCGGCATCACCGGTCCGATCCTGCGCTCCGCGGGCCTCGCCTGGGACCTGCGCAAGATCGAGCCGTACAGCGGCTACGAGAACTACGCCTTCGACGTGCCGACCTCGAACGCGGCGGACTGCTTCGCGCGGTACCTGCTGCGGCTCGAGGAGATGCACCAGTCGCTGAAGATCATCAAGCAGGTCGTGAAGAGCCTGCCGACCGGTCCGGTGATGGTCGAGGACGCCAAGATCGCGTGGCCCGCGCAGCTCACGATCGGCAGCGACGGCATGGGCAACTCGCTCGAGCACGTCCGCAAGATCATGGGCCAGTCCATGGAGTCCCTGATCCACCACTTCAAGCTGGTGACCGAGGGCTTCAAGGTGCCGTCCGGCCAGGTGTACGTGCCGGTCGAGTCGCCGCGCGGCGAGCTGGGCTACCACGTCGTCTCCGACGGTGGCACCCGCCCGATGCGCGTGCACCTGCGCGAGCCCAGCTTCATCAACCTCCAGTCGATGCCCGCGATGTGCGAGGGCGGCATGGTCGCCGACGTCATCGCGTCCGTCGCCTCGATCGACCCGGTGATGGGTGGTTGCGACCGATGACTCAAGCTCCAGAACAGACCTTCGACCAGTCCACTGTGGACCGCGCGCAGGCGATCATCGCCCGCTACCCGCAGGCCCGCAGTGCACTGCTGCCGATGCTGCACCTCGTGCAGTCGGTCGAGGGCTACGTCTCGCAGGAGGGCATCCGGTTCTGCGCCGGGCAGCTCGACCTGAGCGAGGCCGAGGTCAGCGCGGTCGCGACGTTCTACACGATGTACAAGCGCCGCCCGTGCGGTGAGCACCTGGTCAGCGTGTGCACGAACACGCTGTGCGCGGCGCTCGGTGGCGACGCCATCTACAAGACCCTCAAGGACCACCTCGGCGTGGGCCACGAGGAGACCGCGGGCGAGCCGGGCACGCCGGGCTCGATCACCCTGGAGCACGCCGAGTGCCTCGCCGCGTGCGACCTCGGCCCGGTTCTCCAGGTGAACTACGAGTTCTACGACAACCAGACGCCGGACAAGGCGCTGGGACTCGTGAAGGCGTTGCAGTCAGGGGACAAGCCCGCCCCGACGCGCGGCGCCCCGCTCACCGATTTCAAGCAGGCGGAACTGCAGCTCGCCGGGTTCTTCGAGGGTCGCGACGCGGACCTCGACGGACCGTCGGCGGCACCGGAGACCTTGCGGGGCGCCCAGATCGCGAAGGACCGCGGCTGGGACGCACCGAAGATGCCGGCCGACGCCGAGTTCCCCGCCCTGCCGGAAAAGAAGTAGGGGGAACACCACATGGTCAACCCGCTGACTCCCGTTCTCACGAAGTCCTGGACCGAGCCCAAGTCCTGGACGATCGAGACCTACGAGCGCACCGGTGGTTACACCGCCCTGCCCAAGGCGCTCAAGGCCCACCCGGACCAGCTCATCCAGCAGTGCAAGGACTCCGGGCTGCGCGGCCGCGGCGGCGCGGGCTTCCCCACCGGCATGAAGTGGGGCTTCATCCCGCAGGGCGACGGCAAGCCGCACTACCTCGTCATCAACGCCGACGAGGGCGAGCCCGGCACCTGCAAGGACATCCCGCTGATGATGGCGGACCCGCACTCGCTGATCGAGGGCGTGATCATCACGTCGTACGCGATCCGCGCGAACTTCGCGGCGATCTACGTCCGCGGCGAGGTCCTGCACTGCATCCGCCGCCTCAACGCCGCCGTGCGCGAGGCGTACGCCAAGGGCTACCTGGGCAAGGACATCCTCGGCACCGGCTTCGACCTCGACGTGGTGATCCACGCGGGCGCCGGCGCGTACATCTGCGGTGAGGAGACCGCGCTGCTCGACTCGCTGGAGGGTCGTCGTGGCCAGCCGCGACTCAAGCCGCCGTTCCCCGCGACCTCGGGTCTCTACGCCTCGCCGACCGTGGTGAACAACGTCGAGACGATCGCGTCCGTGCCGTTCATCGTCAACGGCGGGTCGGACTGGTTCCGCGAGATGGGCCGCGACCGGTCGCCCGGTCCGAAGATCTACTCGCTGTCGGGCCACGTCACGAACCCCGGCCAGTACGAGGCGCCGATGGGCACCACGTTGCGCGAGCTGCTGGACATGGCCGGTGGCATGAAGGACGGCATCCCGCTGAAGTTCTGGACGCCGGGTGGCTCGTCCACCCCGCTGTTCACCGCGGAGCACCTCGACGTGCCGCTGGACTTCGAGGGTGCCGCCGAGGCCGGTTCGATGCTCGGCACGACGGCACTGCAGATCTTCAACGAGACCGTGTCCGTGCCGTGGGCCGTCATGAAGTGGACGGAGTTCTACAAGCACGAGTCGTGCGGCAAGTGCACGCCGTGCCGCGAGGGCACGTACTGGCTCGTGAAGATCCTGCAGCGGATGGTGGCGGGCAACGGCACGGCGAGCGACATCGACACGTTGCTCGACGTCTGCGACAACATCCTCGGCCGTTCCTTCTGCGCGCTCGGTGACGGTGCTGTCAGCCCGATCACCAGTGGCATCAAGTACTTCAAGGACGAGTTCCTCGCCCTGTGCGACACGAACTCCAAGGTTTTGGCTGGAGCGAACGCATGACCATCGCCCCTGACAAGCCCGCCACGACCGAGGTGGTCGTGCCCGAGGGTCACGTCAAGCTCGTCATCGACGGCGTCGAGGTCATCGCGCCCAAGGGCGAGCTGCTGATCCGCACGGCCGAGCGCCTCGGCACGGTCATCCCGCGCTTCTGCGACCACCCGCTGCTGGAGCCCGCGGGCGCCTGCCGCCAGTGCCTCGTCGAGGTCGAGATGGGCGGCCGGCCGATGCCGAAGCCGCAGGCCTCCTGCACGATGACGGTCGCGGACGGCATGGTCGTGAAGACCCAGCTGACCTCGCCGGTCGCGGACAAGGCCCAGCAGGGTGTGATGGAGCTGCTGCTCATCAACCACCCGCTGGACTGCCCCATCTGCGACAAGGGCGGCGAGTGCCCGCTGCAGAACCAGGCGATCGCCCACGGCCGCAGCGACTCCCGCTTCCACGAGCACAAGCGGACGTTCCCGAAGCCGATCGCGATCTCCACCCAGGTGCTGCTCGACCGCGAACGCTGCGTGCTCTGCCAGCGCTGCACCCGGTTCTCCGCGCAGATCGCCGGCGACCCGTTCATCGAACTGCTGGAGCGCGGCTCGCAACAGCAGATCGGTGTGGCGCAGGACAAGCCGTTCCAGTCGTACTTCTCCGGCAACACCATCCAGATCTGC
>JAVXWK010000424.1:0-5824 GCA_032230575.1 Pseudonocardiales bacterium
AGGTCTCCCCGTTCTGGCCCGGCCGCTGGGACGACGAGATCAGCAAGCTCGACGACGTACACGCGAACAACGTAGAGGCCGCCGCGGAGTTCTACGCCGAGGGCGCCCTCGACCGCGCGGCCATCCGCGCGGCACTCAAAACCCTTGATGTGCCAACGCTTCTGCTCGTCGGTGAGGTGGACATCGCGCTTCCGCTCAACCGTGCGCGGGAGTACGCGGAACTGTTCCCGCACGTGCGGTTCGTGATCCAGAAGGCATCCGGTCACGCTCCCTGGCTCGACGACTCCGAGGCGTTCGCGACAGCGATTTCCGCCGGGGTCCAGCGCATCCCGTAGAGACCGGGACCGAAGTCGATCGCGGCGGCGTGCGCGTAGCCCCAGGTGTCCACCGGGGCCGGGCGTCCGCCGCCGAACATTTCCGTCCCCGCCGGACCGGACGCGAATTGCTCGCAGGAAGCGGGCGAGGAGCCGGCCGGGAATTTGATCTCCAGCACGTAGTCGTGCACGCGTTCGGCGAACCGGCGGAAATGCGTGTGCTCGACCGTCGGATGTGGATAGATCAATTCGTACTCGATCGCGATCGAGTCGCCGGGAGAGATCGGTTCGTCGAACAACAGCTCCGCGACGAGCACGCCGTTGGTGCGTTCCCTGGCGACCCTGCCTACCCGGCACGAGCGCACCGCGGTCAGAGCGGGCAGTACCGATCCGTTCTGGGCGGAACCCGTCTCGTGGCAGAGGATCCAGCGGTCCACTCCCGCCGAGGTCGCCTGCATCACCTGACGTGACCGGATGCCGCGCACCCCGCCGCAGGGCGCGACGTCCACCCGGTCGTGCTGGGCGGTCAGGATCAGCCCGGAACCGTCCCACGGCGCCCGTGCCGACAGCTCCCGCCTGCGCGAACGCCCGCGCGGCCTGGGCGGGCCGAGGAGTCGTGACAGCGAGGTTCCCGGCAGCCCCAGCACGTCCTCCAGATGGGCGAGAGCCATCAGCGACTCCGGCCGTTCGGGTCTGCGGCGACCCGACTGCCAGTAGCTCAGCGCCGTCACGCTGATCGGCGCGCCGCGCACCCGCAGGCGGTGCTGCAGCCGTTCCAGACTGAGACCCCGCACCTGGATCGCGACCCGCAACGCGTCCGCGAACGGACCCGTCACCAACAGGTCGGCGAGCTCCTCGCGCGGTGGGTAAATCGTGAGCATCACACCTCCGTTCCCGGAGTCAGTTCGGAAGGCTATCGGCAGCAAAGAGAACGCGGTACAGCCGATCGGCGGTTTCGGGCCACTGGGAAACCCGGAAAGTTCAGATCTCGAGCCTATTAAGCCGCCAATAGTCTCGATTGGGTTCCTGAGCATCCCTGCGACGAACAGGACTACGCAATGCGCAAGACAGCAACCCTGCTGGGTGCGGCGGTCATGATCGCTGCCTTCGCGTCGCCCGCGCAGGCGGCCGTCGGTGAGATCCTCACCTTCCAGGGCGTCCAGAACATCCCCGGCAGCTTCGTCGTGAAGTTGAAGGACAACACGGTCACCGCGAGCGCCGCGACTCTCGGTTCCCGTTTCGGCGGTCAGGTCGGCTACGTGTACGACGCCGCCTTCAAGGGCTTCTCGGTCAAGATGTCCGACGCCCAGGCGCGCAGACTGGCCGCCGACCCCTCGGTCGAATTCGTGGAACGCGACCAGGTGCTCAGCATCCAGGCCACCCAGGTCAACCCGCCGTCGTGGGGCCTGGACCGGATCGACCAGCGCAACCTGCCGCTCGACCAGCGCTACACCTACAACTCCACGGGCGCGGGCGTGAACGCGTACGTCATCGACACCGGGGTTCGGATCAGCCACCAGACGTTCGGCGGCCGTGCGAAGAACGGCCGTGACTTCGTCGACAACGACGCGGTCGCGCAGGACGGCAACGGCCACGGCACGCACGTCGCCGGCACCATCGCGGGCTCGCAGTACGGCGTCGCGAAGGCCGCGAACATCATCGCGGTGCGCGTGCTCGACAACAACGGCTCCGGCACGCTCGCCGGCGTGAACGCGGGCATCAACTGGGTGGCCGCGAACCACGTCAAGCCCGCGGTGGCCAACATGTCGCTCGGTGGCGGCGCGAACGCCTCGCTCGACAGCGCCGTGCAGGGCGCGATCACGCGTGGTGTCACGTTCGCCGTGGCGGCGGGCAACGCGAACACCAACGCCGCCAACACTTCGCCCGCACGGGTGGCGGCGGCGATCACCGTCGGCTCGACCGACCGCAACGACGCGCGGTCGTCGTTCTCCAACTACGGCCCGGTCGTCGACGTGTTCGCACCCGGCCGCGACATCACCTCCGCGTGGAACACCAGTGACACGGCCACGAACACCATCTCCGGCACCTCGATGGCGACCCCGCACGTCGTCGGCGTGGTGGCTCGTTACCTGCAGGGCAACTTCAACGTGACGCCCGCGCAGGTCTCGGCCGCGATCACCTCCAACGCCACCAACGGCAAGGTGACCAACCCCGGCGCCGGCACGACGACCAGGCTCCTGTACTGGCCGCCGACCAGCTGATCTCCCCTGATGTGCGGCCCCGGCTCCCTGCGAGCCGGGGCCGTTTTTCCCTGCCCTGCGATGAGAGGAAACCCTGTGAGAGCCCTGCTGGCAGTCGCCGCCCTGGCGGCAGCGGTCGTGGTCGCCCCGGCGTCCGCGGCCACCTCGTCGTACATCGTGGTTTACAAAGACGGTGCCGTGTCTTCCTTTGCGGGCGCGGTCGAGCATCGGTACACCAGTGTTTTCAACGGGTTCAGCGCTCGGCTGACGGCCGCGCAGCTGCGTTCGCTGAAGGCCGACCCGAACGTGTCCCATGTGGAGCGTGACGGGATCGTGCACGCGAACGGCACGCAGCTCAACCCGCCGTGGGGGCTGGACCGGATCGACCAGCGCGCGCTGCCGTTGGACCAGAAGTACTCCTACACGAGCACCGGCGCGGGCGTGAACATCTACGTGATCGACACGGGAATCCGCGTCACGCACACGGACTTCGGCGGGCGCGCGAAGAACGGCTGGGACACCGTCGACAACGACGCGGTCGCGCAGGACGACAACGGGCACGGCACGCACGTCGCCGGCATCGCGGCGGGCACGAAGTACGGCGTCGCCAAGCGGGCCACGGTCTGGGGCGTGCGGGTGCTGAACGGTCAGGGCAGCGGCACGATCTCCGGCGTCATCGCGGGTGTGGACTGGGTGACGGCGAACGCCGTCAAGCCCGCCGTGGCCAACATGTCGTTGGGCGGCAGCGTTTCCGCGGCGCTCGACACGGCGGTGAAGAAGTCGATCGACTCGGGTGTCTCGTACACGGTCGCGGCCGGCGGCAGCAACAGCGACCCCGGGAACTCTTCGCCGCAACGGGTTTCCCAGGCCATCTGCGTGGGTGCGCTGACGCAGACCGACACGAAGGCGTCGTCGTCGAACTGGGGTCCGCTGGTGGACATCTGGGCGCCGGGCGTGAACATTCCCTCGGCCTGGAACACCAACGACACGGCGACCGCGACGCTGAGCGGTTCGTCGATGGCCGCACCGCACGCGGCCGGTGTCGCGGCCCGTTATCTGCAGTACAACCGCGCCGCCACGCCCGCACAGGTGGAGCGCGCATTGGTTACCACGGGCACTCCTGGCACACCACCCGTCACTCGTATCCTCTACTGGCCGCCATCTCTGTGAAAGTGAATTGTCCGGCAATGCAAGCACGTCCTAACCCTTAGGACGCCCTTGGCAGGAACCGGATCTCTCCATAGCGTCGAAAGTGTTCGTTCCCCTGCAAAGAACGGAATGCACATCATGACGCGAAAGATCCGGTTCCTGGCCGGTGCCGGCGCGGCGACCCTCGCCCTGTCGGTTCTGATGGTCCCCTCTGCTTCCGCCGCTGAAGGAGAGGTGCTGTCGCTCGGCTCTCCCGAGAAGATCGCGGGCAGCTTCATCGTGAAGCTCAAGGAAGGCAAGGCGAACTCGCACGCCCTGGCTTCCCGGTTCGGTGCCGCGGTGGAGCGCGACTACACCAGCTTCGGCGGTTTCAACGTGAAGCTGACCGAGAAGCAGGCCAAGCGCCTGGCCGCCGACCCGTCGGTCGAGTTCGTCGAGGCCGACCAGGTCGTGCACATGGAGGCGACGCAGACGAACCCGCCGTCGTGGGGTCTCGACCGCATCGACCAGAAGAGCCTGCCGCTGGACCAGAAGTACAGCTACACCTCGACGGGCGCGGGCGTGACCGCGTACGTCATCGACACCGGTGTGCGCGTCAGCCACTCGACGTTCGGTGGTCGCGCTTCCAACGGCCGTGACTTCGTGGACAACGACAACGTCGCGCAGGACGGCAACGGCCACGGCACGCACGTCGCCGGCACCATCGCGGGCTCGCAGTACGGCGTCGCGAAGGCCGCGAAGATCGTCGCCGTCCGCGTGCTCGACAACAACGGCTCCGGCACCCTCGCCGGAGTCGCCGCGGGCATCGACTGGGTGGGCGCCAACGCGGTCAAGCCGGCCGTGGCCAACCTGTCGCTCGGCGGCGGCGCCAACGCCACGCTCGACACGGCCGTGAAGAACGCCATCGCCAAGGGCGTCACGTTCGCGGTCGCCGCGGGCAACTCCAACGCCAACGCCAACACGTTCTCCCCGGCCCGCGTGGCCGAGGCGATCACCGTCGGCGCCACCGAGCGCACGGACGCCCGCGCGTCGTACTCGAACTTCGGTGCGGTGCTGGACATCTTCGCGCCGGGGTCGGCCATCACGTCGGCGTGGAACACCAACGACACGGCCACCAACACCATCTCGGGCACCTCGATGGCGACCCCGCACGTGGCCGGTGCCGCGGCGCGGTACCTGTCGACGAACAAGACGGCGACGCCGGCCCAGGTGGCTTCCTACCTGGTGGCGCAGTCGACGCCCGGCAAGGTGACCAACCCGGGTTCGGGCTCGCCGAACCGCCTGCTGTACCTCGCGCCGACCGCGTGAGCTGAGCTCTTCCTGAGAAGGCCGCGGCTCCGGTCGCGGCCTTCTCCTATGCTCGGGTCCATGTTGGAGGGCTTGAACACCGTTGCGTGGCACGAGATCGACCACGCGTACGGTCCCGCGCTGGACACGCCGGGCCATCTGCGGGCGTTGTTGTCCGACGATCCCGAAGTGGTGTCGCGGGCGATTCTGGATCTCGACCGGACCATCTACGAAGAGGGCGGGTTCGTGTGTCCGGCGGCGACGGCGGTGCTGCCGTTCCTCGCCGAAGTGCTGCCCGCGCTGAACACCGCGTCACGGGCGGCGGTGGTGGACCTGGTCTCGCGGATCGCTTACTACGGGGACGCCGAGCAGGTCGATGCTGGCTGGCACGACGCCTGGGCGAGGCTAAAGGACGTGTTCCGCGACTGAGAGCGCCGCGAGATAGAGAACGACCATCAGCCCGGCACCGATCCACGGCCAGTAGGCGCGCGGTTCACGCAGAGCGCGGAACCACGTCGCGAAGGTCGCTGACAGCCCGATGACGATGGTGCCGACCGTCGACATCATGAACGGCGCGAAGCACACGCCGCTGCACGCCTGCACCGGCGTGAAGCCGAGAACGCCGACGAACAGCACCCCGACGGCCACGATGAACATCACGAGCATGCCGAGGACGGCGACCGGGATCCGCATGCCGGAGAAGCTAGCCAACCGAGATCACCTTCGCCTGGAAAGCCCTGCGTGAAATTCTGTCGGTGCCGTTGGCTAGCCTTGACGGTACAGCTGACTTCGTCTACAAGGAGCCACCACCGTGTTGCGCACGCACGAGGCCGGATCACTCCGGGCCGAGCACGCCGGGCAGTCCGTCACCCT
>JAVXWK010000481.1:0-7016 GCA_032230575.1 Pseudonocardiales bacterium
TGGGCGGCAGGGCGCCCATGCCCAGGGTGAAGAGCGGGGTGAAGGTCGCGGCCAGGCTCACCATCAGGAGGGCGTGCAGGCCCAGGATCTGCCAGTAGGGCATGGAGTTGGAGACCTGGGTGAAGCCGGCGAGGGAGAGGACCATGCCGATCGAACCCGGGAGGACCAACGGGCGGCTGCCCAGGCGGTCGTAGAGCTTGCCGACTGTCGGGCCGAGGACGCCCATGGCCAGGCCGCCCGGCATCAGGAGGAGGCCGGTCTCGAGTGGGGTCAGGCCGCGGAGGTTCTGCAGGTAGAGGGGGAGCAGGATCATCGAGCCGAGCATGGCCAGCATGCCGATGCACAAGAGCGCCAGGGACAGGGTGAAGGTGCGGTTGGTGAGCGTTCGCAGGTCCATCAGCGGAGCGCCGGTGCGCTGCAGTTTGAGCTGGCGGAGCACGAAGAACGTGATGGTGGCGGCGCCTGCGACCACGAAGACGAGGCCCAGGTCGGACCGGCGTTCACCGAAGAGGCTCAGGCCGTAGACCAGGCCGCCGAAGCCCAGGGTGGCGGCGGCTGCGCTGTACCAGTCGATCGAGCTGACCTGGGGCTCGCCGATGTTGGTCATCTGGCGGAGGCCGAAGTACGTGACGGCGCCGGCGATCGGGAGGACGGCCACGAAGAGCAGGCGCCACGAGCCCAGTTGCAGGATCAGGCCCGAGACGGCCGGGCCGAGGGCCGGGGCCACGGAGATGGCGAGGGTCACGTTGCCCATCACACGGCCGCGGTCTTGTTCTGGCACAACGGTCATCAGCGTGGTCATGAGCAGCGGCATCATGACGGCGGTGCCGGCGGCTTGGACGATTCGGCCCACCAGCAGGATCGGGAAGATCGGGGCCGCGGCGCAGAGGGCGGTTCCGGCCAGGAAGACGCCCATCGCGATCGCGTAGCCCTGGCGGGTGGTGACGCGCTGCAGGAACCAGCCGGAGATCGGGATGACGGCGGCCATGGTGAGCATGAACGCGGTGGAGACCCACTGCGCTGCTTGTTCGGTGACCTGCAGCGATTCCAT
Organism: Pseudonocardiales bacterium; assembly: GCA_032230575.1. GTDB lineage: Bacteria > Actinomycetota > Actinomycetes > Mycobacteriales > Pseudonocardiaceae > Lentzea. Next base: position 1,052 of record JAVXWK010000481.1, read on the forward strand.
GAGGCGCGGGATCGCGTTGATCATCAGGGTCTCGTTGAGGATCACCACGAACGTGGCCAGCACCAGCAGGCGCACCACCAGGGGTGTTCTGGCCGCTTGCGCGGTCGGGCGGTCTTGGATCGCTGCAGGCATGTCAGGCCCTCACTAGGTAGCTGGCAGTCGTGTCGCGGCCAAGGCCGCCGGCATCGTGGTGACACCGGTGGAGACCGGCGGAGCTGAAGCAACTCATCGGTGATGCCGAGTCTTCCTCAGATCCGCGTTGGTCTCACCCGAATTCCGCCGGAAGCGGACCGGGCCCTGTCCGTCTACTCATACGTCGAACCACGAGAGCGCGAATCGACATCCGGTCCACGCGAATCCGAGGTCGACGGATGATCATGCGGCTGGCCCTACCCCGGGAACGCCGGGAAGCTCCATGTTTCGAGAGGTCCGGAGCCGACAGGCTTTGCGGCATGAGAACCGCAGTTGTCACGATCATCGCCGCCGTCGCGGCTGCCGTCAGTGCGGTGCCCGCGGGTGCGGCACCTCAGGTACCTCCGCCGAACGACGCCGCGCTGCGAGCCGCGATCAGCGGGCTGCCCAACCGGGAGACGACCGGTGCGCTGGTCAGGGTCACCGGGTCGGCGGGTGCCTGGTCCGGGGTCTCCGGGGTGTCCGACGTTCGCACCGGCGCGCCGGTGCGGGCGGGTGGGCGCTTCCGGATCGGCAGCACCACCAAGGTCTTCACCGCTGTGATGGTGCTGCAGTTGGCCCAGGAACGGCGCATCGACCTCAACGAGTCGGTGCAGCGGTACCTGCCAGGCGTGTTGCCGGCCGACTACCCGCCCGTTCCGGTGTACACGCTGCTCGATCACACGTCGGGCTTGCCGTCGGTGGACATTCCTGGGCTGTACGACCCGCAGTGGATCCTCGAGCACCGCTTCGAGCACTGGAGCCCGCGGCAAGTGGTGGACACCGCTTTGCGGCATCCGATCGACTTCCGGCCTGGCTCGGCCCAGAAGTACACGAACACCGCCTACGTCACGGCCGGCATGATCGTCGAGAAGGTGACCGGGCGGTCCTACGCGCGGAACCTGCGCGAGCGGATCACCGAGCCGCTCGGCCTGTGTCACACCTACTACCCGGAGGACGACCCCAGCCTGCCCAACGCGGCGGCTCGCGGATATCTCGACGTGGACGGCGAGCTCGTCGACGTGACCGAGATGAACCAGTCGATTCCGGGTGCGGCGGGTGCGATCATCTCCTCCGCCGAGGACCTCGACGGGTTCATCACCGGTCTGTTCCGCGGCCGTCTGCTGGGCCGCGAAATGATGACGAGGCTCTTCACCATTCCGGACGTGCCCATGTCCGGCGGCGGTCCTGCTCTCTACAGCCAGGGTCTGATGAGGGTCGAGGTGAACGGCCTCGAGGTGTGGGGGAAGACCGGCAGCCGGTACGGATATTCGAGTGGCGTCTTCGCGACCCGTGACCTGGAGCGGAAGCTGGTGTACTCGGTGAACCCGACGGTGAAGTCGCCGGACGGCCAGCCGTTGATCGTCCAGAAGATCGCCGCCGCCGCGGCGAGCTGACTCGGACCGTGGTCTGAGGCGCGAGCCCGGACCGCGGGCCGATCCGATCGGGCGTTTGCGGTGACAACGTTCAGGTATGAGATTTCCTGGGGCGTGGGTTGGTGGAACGGCGTTGGTGCTCGGGCCGGTGCTGCTGTTGACCGGAACGTTGTTGCGGTCGCCGTTCCACTTCTTCTTTCCAGACCAGTTGAGGGCTGCGGCGGAACATCCGGCGCTGATGACTGCGGCTTACAACGCCTTTCTGGCGGGCAACGTGGTGATGTGGGCCGCGGTCGCATTCCTCGTGCAACGGATCGGCGCCGGCAAGCCTCGATGGGCGGCCTGGGCCGGGATGTTGGTGACGATCGGGTTGTTCGCACGGACGTTCCACGCCGGGGTGGACCACGCGGCGTTCAGCGCCACCGAGCACCTGGGTCCCGCACGAGCGACGGAACTGGTCGCCGAGGGGTACGGCGACCTGCACCTGTTCAGCTTCCTGTCGTTCACGATCATGTTCGGCTGGTACGTGCTCGCGATCGCGGCCTACCTCAGCGGCGAGCTCGGCAAGGTGCGCTCGGTGGCGCTGGCGACCATGGGGCTGTTGCCGCTCGGCGTGCTGAAGGGCGCTGAGGTGGTGTCGATCGTGGGGACCGTCGGGCTGTGCGTCGCGTTGGTACCGCTGGGGATTCGCGTGCTGGCCGAACAGAAGCCCACCAAACGGCAGGTGCTCATCGCGGTGCCGACCGCACTCGGGCTAGGGGCGCTTGCGGTACTGAGCACCCTTGGTTGAGAGCGGCGCGGCGAACCAGAGGCCGGCGAAGACGACCAGGGCCAGCGCGCCCACGACGACGGCGGCCCACGTCGGCAGGATCACCTCGACCAGCAGCAGGACTGTGCCGGTCATCGCCAACGCCAGGAACGCGAGGCCGATCAGAGCGAAGGTGTTGCCCGCCCTGACGACCTCCTCGCGGCGGCCCTGGCGGAACAGCACGCGGTGCCAGGCGGCCGGGGCGGTGAGGAAAGCGACGGCGGCCGCGGCGCACAGCACCGTGATCAGGTGGGTGGCGCGGACGTATCCGCTGGTCGAGGCGTATTTGTCGGTGAAGGCGATGGAGAGCAGGAAGCCGAAGAGGATCTGCACGCCGGCCTGGGCCACGCGGAGCTCCTGGAGCAGCTCGTTCACGTTGCGGGCGAGTCTGCTTTGGTCGGATTCCTCGGCTTCGCTCACCGGGGAAAAGTACCCCGGAAGTGCCCATTTGAAACGGCGACACCGTCTCAAAAATGGCGGAACAAAGCCGGAACCACTATGCAAGAGACCCATGAAGACGTTTGCAGTCGCGGTTGCCGCCGCTCTCCTGTTCACCGGCACCGCGCAAGCAGCACCCGCGCACGTGGCCCACGCGTCCGGCAAGTTCGAGAAGTACAGCGAGACGGCCAAGGCCGTCACGTACGACGAGAAGGTCCCGAGTGGAGCCAAGGTGCTCGTCCTCGGGGTGCCGACGATCGGCGGTGGCACGACGGTTGTGTTGACGCTCAAGGGGTTGCTGCCAAACCGGGCGTACGGCGCGCACGTGCACGTCAGCAAGTGCGGCAAGGAGCCGTCCGCCGCCGGGCCACACTTCCAGCACGTCGTGGACCCGAAGCAGCCGTCAGTGGATCCCGCGTATGCCAACCCGCACAACGAGATCTGGCTCGACGTGCACACGAACGGCAACGGGTTCGCGTACACCTCGTCCACTGTGGACTGGCAGTTCACCGACCGGCACGCGCAGTCCGTCGTCATCCACAACGAACACACGCACACCAAGCCCGGCGAGGCAGGAACGGCCGGACCGCGACTGGCTTGCGTGAACGTGCCGTTCTAAAAGCGGTTGATCACGAAAAAGTCGGTGACGAACGCGACCGGGTCGCCCGCGGTGTTGCGGCCGACCCAGGTCGGGTAGACGCCGTCACCCCACCCGGTCGAGAAAGCCACGACGTTCAGCCCGGACTCGAGATCCGTGACGTTGGCCGGGCCGCGGCCACCGCCCACCTTGCCGAGAGCGTCGATGAGGTCGCAGTTGCCGGCCTCGTCGTCGCTCGCCAGGCGGTCGATCGCCGGAGCGGCCGAGAGGTCGAAGAACGCACCGGTGCTCGACTTCACGTCGTAGCCGAACTCCTCCTGCATCGGCACGAGTTCGCCCGGCAGCACCGCGGGCGTCCACGAGTACGCGGGCTCGTCCCGCACCGTCACCTTCGCGGCGGCCACGCGGTAGCCCTGACGGAGATCGGGGTAGCCGTCCCCGTCCACCCACGAGACCAGCGAGACCGACACCGGGTACGTGCCCGGCGCGACGGTCTCGGTGAACGCCTCGGCGTCCTCCGGCCACACCACGAACGGGTCTGCCGCCACGAGCCTGCCGGTCGGCAACGCCAGCTCGCCCACCTGCTGCACGGCCACGACCTGCTGTTCGCCGCCGCCGGTCGCCTTGCCGACTGGTCCGTCGACGAAGAACCGCTCGAACCCGGACCTGATCAGTTGAACCGCCCCCACGCGTAGGCCACCTCCAAGGGGCATGTTGGCAGAAGGCTCCGACACCCGATCGGGGCACCGGGGTGTTCGCGCTGTGTGAAGTCCGTCCGGACGGAACCGCGCAGGTGCAAGGCTTTTCAGCATGGGGACGATCGAAGTGGTGCTGGGCGACGGCACGGATCCGCAGTGGGCGTGCGCGGCGGGCGGCAAGCACCGGTGGACCAACGGTGAACGTGACGAACGTCGCCACCAGGTAGCGGTCCTGGACGTCGAAGCGGTCACGTTCGGTGAAGATCGCGGCAGGTCAGTGCCGTAACCTGAGGGGCGTGTCCGTTCCCTCGACCCTCAAAATCGGCCCGTTCGCCGTCGACCCGCCCGTTGTGCTGGCCCCCATGGCCGGCATCACCAACGTGGCGTTCCGGCAGCTGTGCCGTCAGTACGGGGCCGGGCTCTACGTCTGCGAGATGATCACGGCACGGGCGCTGGTCGAGCGCGACGCCATGACCATGCACATGATCACGTTCGACGAGGGTGAGAACCCGCGGTCGATGCAGCTCTACGGCGTCGATCCGAAGAACGTCGGCGAGGCCACGAAGATGATCGTGAACGAGAACCTCGCCGACCACATGGACATGAACTTCGGCTGCCCGGTACCCAAGGTGACGCGCAAGGGTGGTGGCGCCGCGCTGCCGTACAAGCGCGAGCTGTTCCGGCAGATCGTGCGCGCCGCGGTCCGCAACGCCGGGGACATGCCGGTCACCGTGAAGTTCCGCATCGGCATCGACGACGACCACCTCACGTACCTCGACGCGGGACGTATCGCGGCAGATGAGGGTGCACAGGCCGTGGCACTGCACGCGCGCACGGCGTCGCAGCGGTACTCCGGCAAGGCCGACTGGAGCAAGATCGCGCGGCTCAAGGAAGCCGTCACGAGCATCCCGGTCCTGGGCAACGGCGACATCTTCAGCGCGCAGGACGCCCTCGACATGGTCGCGGAGACCGGCTGCGACGGGGTTGTCGTCGGGCGCGGATGCCTCGGCAGGCCGTGGTTGTTCCGCGACCTGCAGGCGGCGTTCCAGGGCAACGAGATCCCCGAGGGCCCCAATCTCGGCGAGGTCGCGCGGATCCTCAGAACCCACGCGCAGCTGCTCGCGAACCACTACGGCGAGGACAAGGGCCTGAGGGACCTGCGCAAGCACATGGCCTGGTACTGGCACGGCTTCCCGGTCGGCGGCGACACGCGCCGGGCGTTCGCGATGGTCTCGAGCCTGCAGCAGCTGGACGACCTGATCGGCGAGCTCGACCCCGCGGTCCCCTTCCCCGAGAACGCGGAGGGGCCGCGCGGCCGGCAGGGTTCCTCGGCCAAGGTCGTGCTGCCGGAGGGGTGGCTGGACGACCCCGAGGACGCCACGGTGCCGGCCGGCGCGGACGTGATGCACTCCGGTGGCTGAACGGGTCGCGGTCCTGCTCGCCTCGCTCGCGCTCCTCGCGGGCTGTGCCGGTCCGGTGGCGGGCACGGCGCGACCGGTCCAGCTGACCGACGGCGGCAAGGCGAAGTTCAAGGAGTTCTACGAGCACCTGAACAAGGCCGGCGACGAGGGCGCGTCCCAGCAGCAGAAGTTGTTGAAGGACACCCAGCATCCGGACTTCCGGCAGAAAACCTGCGATCTTCGCGGCGCCACCATCAAGGTCGAACCGACCTGGTCGACGCTTCGCACCGACGCCGACTGGGCACCCCCTGGCGAGAAGGCCCACCCGCGTGGGGACGTCTACGTCGTCGCGGTGACGGTCACGCTGCGCCAGGACGACGCGGTGATCGGCAGCCAGATCGGATCACTGCACGTCGTGCTCCTGGACGACGAGGTGTACGGGTTCGCGCCCTGTCTCGGTGGCTGAACGGGTTGTT
>JAVXWK010000486.1:0-6348 GCA_032230575.1 Pseudonocardiales bacterium
GCCCACCGCGTAGATCTCGACCTCGAAGTTCGGCACGGGCGTGCCGTCGAACTGCGACGTCACCGTTCCGCTCACCGCCGCGACCGCGCCGGCCGGCGTGACCGATACGAGCACTGCTGCGGTCAGCACCACCGTGGCCTTGAGCCTCCCCGGCACCCTGCTCCGCACAACCCAACCATTGCACGCCGCGGGCGTCGGGGCAACGGAGCGAAGAGTCCGTTCACGAACCTGCCGTGCAAGAACGAGCGCTGCGGTTCGCTTGTTGGTCATGAGGCCCCTTCGCGTCCTGCTGTCCGCCCTACTGGCGGCCGTCGCCTTCGCGGCGACCGCGCACGGCGCACCGGCGCCACCGGAAATGCTCACCCCGGCCGACGGGGCGGAGATCCCGCCGCGCACGGGAGCGGTCACCTTCACCGTGGAGGGCCGCGCGAAGGAGCGCACGAACGCGCTGCACATCCAGATCTTCAACGGCGAGACGACCTCCGATCGAACTGGCCGGATCACCGGCGGGACGTTCTCCGACTTCGTCCTGCGCCAGGTCGGCAACGGGACCACGTACGCGGTCACCGTCAAGCCCAAGGTCATCCGCCGCTTCGACCCCGACGAGATCCTCTGGCGCGCCTCCAGGGAGCTGCCCAAGCGCCAGTGCCCGCGCCTGAAGTCCGGCAAGCGCGACTGCTTCCAGGAGTCCAAGAGCTACCACACGTTCACGTACCGCAACGCGAAGCCCCTGGACAAGGACGAGCCCAACGACACGCCCGAGACCGCGAAGGGATCCCTCAACAGCAACTGCGCGTACCTGGAAACTGAGACGGACGTCGACTGGGTCCGGCTCCCGGTCTCCCCCACGGCCTACAACCTGACCGTCGAGCTGACCGTCGACACGTTCACCGTCTTCCAGCCTCCGTCCGACAAGACCACCGACGTGAGCGCCGCCGTCTTCGCCGCAACCGACACCGCGACCCCGCTGGCGACCCAGACCGTTCAGCGCGGCGACCAGCAGACGCTCACGGTCCCGGCCGCGGCCAACACGCAGTACCTGGTGCGCTTCGCACACGGCAGCCCCAACGCGGAGGCCTACGTCGGCTACGAGTGGCTGGCCAACGTGCCGGGCAACGACGGCACTGACTGCAGGCTCTAGATCACGCGTTACGCATCCCCGCCACCCGCTCCTGACCCGGGTGTGGTCAAGCCACACCGCTGACGGCAAGAGCGCGCAGGTGCCCACACTCCTCGTCCGCCGGAAAGCCCGATGATGCCCTCATGGAAGAGGTGAGCAGGCGGAGGTTGCTCGCGGGCGGCGCGTTGAGCGCGCTGGCCGCGACCGGTGTGGGTGCGCCGGGGCGGGCGTGGTCGTGGTCCCCCGAGGGGTCCGTGAGTCGCAAGGGCAAGGGCCTCGATCCGTGCTGGGTGTGGGACGACGAAGCCGACCGGCTGGTGGCGGACCTCATCGAGCGCGGCGACGTCCCGCGCGTCAACGAGCTGCTGCGGACGTGGACCAAGAACGATCAGCCGCTCCCGGCCGGGCTGCCCGCCGACCTGCGCGACTTCATGAGAAAGGCCCGGCGCCTTCCGCGCTGGGCGGACCGGGGCAAGCTCGAGACCGCGGTGGCGTTCAACGAGAAGCGCGGGACCTACCTGGGGCTGCTCTACGGGCTCGGCAGCGGGATGATGAGCACCGCCATCCCCCACGAGGCCCGCGCGGTCTACTACTCCAAGGGCGGCGCGGACATGAAGGACCGCATCGCCAAGACGGCCAAGCTCGGCTACGACGTGGGATCGGTCAACGCGTTCGCTCCCGACGGCGAGATGATCGTCACCTGCGTGAAGACCCGGCTGGTCCATGCCGCCGTCCGGCACCTGCTCCCGAAGTCCGGGCGCTGGAAGGCCACGGCCGACCAGAAGATCCCGATCAGCCAGCGCGACATGATGATCACCTGGCACAGCCTCCCGACGACGGTCATGCAGCACCTCAACGCCTGGGAGGTGCCGATCCCGCCCGCGGAGTCCAAGGCGTTCCTGCACTCCTGGCAGGTCACCGCGCACATGCTGGGCATCAAGGACGAGTACATCCCCCGCAGCTGGCAGGACGCCAACGCGCAGTCGCGACAGGTGCTCGATCCCGTGCTCGGCCCGACGGCGGAGGGCATCGAGCTCGCCGAGATCCTGCTGTCGCTGGCCGCGGAGCTCGACGGCGGCGCATCCCGCCCGTTCCTGAACGCGATGACGCGCTACCTCTGTGGTGACCGGATCGCCGACTGGTTGAAGATCCCGCACGAGCCCGGCTGGGACGAGTTCGTGCGCACGGGGTGGCCCGAGTTCGTGCGGTTCCGCGAGGCGATGCTGCCGCTGCCGCTCGCGCCGAAGGGCTACTGGGTCTTCGACGAGTTCCTGCGCCAGGGCGTGCTCTTCTTCCTCTCGGAGGGCAAGCCGATCAGCATCGAGATCCCCGACGGCAACCGCCCCTAGAACCGGCGGAGGGCAGTGTCAAGCTGCTCTGATTCACCGCCGCGCGACGCCGCGACCGACCTGGACCTTGCCGTCACCGCCGGTCGCGGTCACGCGGACCTTGAACTTCCCGGAGCGCCGTCCGACGTTCAGCCGCAGGACGGCGCTCTGGGTGATGGTTCGCGTCTTGAAGACCTTGCCGGCGTTCTTGACGGTGACCACGGCCTTTGCGCCTGCGGCAAGGGCGACGGTGATCTTCAGCCGGCCCTTCTTCACCCGCGGCTTGACCTTCAGCCCCGCCAGCGGGTTCCCGCTGCTCGGCACCGGCTCGGCGGGAGTCGGCGGGGTCGCGAACAGGTTGGGCGGCTCGGGTTCACCCGCGCCGAACAGGCCGATCGACTGGAACGTCGCGACATCGGCCGGGCGCGCGTAGCCGATGTGCGTGAGGCCGAAGAAGTCCTCCATCGAGCGCAGGTAGCCGTAGTGGCTCATCGGGGTGTTGACGAAGATGCCCGGTTTCACGGCGGGGCCGACGACCACGGCGCCGACGCGGCCCCCGCCGGGGCCGCTGCCGCCGGCCTGCGCCACGTTCGGTCCCGACGGGTTTCCGCAGCAGGCGGTGGCGTCGGCTTCGGCCTCGTCGAAGGTGATGATCAGCAGGCCGTCCTGCTTGAAGGCGGGAGCGGTCTCGATGACCGGCACCACCCGGCGCAGGAACTCGTTGATGCCGGCGTAGCCGCCGGCCTGCTGGGTGTTCGCGCACGTCGCGTCGTGCCCGTCCGAGCACAGGTCGGGCACGATGAAGGAGAAGTTGGGCGTCGTGGCCGTCGCCTTGACGTCGTTCGCGAGCTCGGTGAGGTTGACGACGTGGCTCTGACACGGGCTGACGCCGTCGCCGCCCGCGGCGAGCAGCCGTTTGAAGTAGACGAACGGGTTGTGGCGCGCCGCGTACTGATCCTTGGCCGTGGCCCGCTGCGTGGGGTCGGCGGCGTTCTCCGGAGGCGCTCCGCACGTGGCGCTCTCGCGGGCCGGGTCGTCGCCCATGTCCTCCATGTAGCCCTTCCAGGTCAGCTTGGCGTCGTCGAGCTGATCGGCCAGCGTCCTGACCTCGCTGGGATACGTGCAGGTGTCGCCCTTGAAGATGTCGTCCTGCACGAACTCGGGCGGCCCCGCGAAGACCTTGTTGGACTGGCAGTCGGCCTGGGTGGACGGCGTCGGCGGTTGGCCGGAGATCATCGCGATGTAGTTCGGCTGCGACGGATGCGCGACGCCGAAGTAGTTGGTCACGAGCGCGCCCTGGGCGCGGATGTCCTTGGCCAGGAACGGCACCGCCGAGGCGGGTCCGTACGTCTTCGCGAAGTCCTTGTTCTCGAGCACGATCGTGAACACGTGCCCGACCGGCACCGAGGGCGGCGTACCGGCCTGACCGTGAGCGCCCGGCACCCACACGGCGACGAGCAGCAGCGCGACGACGAGTCCCCTGAACATGCGCAGAAAATATCGAGGTGGCGCCCGATCGCGTCGTCGCCTGGCATGATCGCGGGCGACGGCGTTGTGCTACCTGTCCGCGCCAGCGGCCGAACGAGGGAGATCCGATGGTCGAACGAGGTGCGGAACCGCGGACGTCGGTCGTCCGCCGGCGGGTGCTCGGGGCCGCGAGGGCACTGACGACGCCGCTGCTGCCCGACGACTACCTGGGCCTGCTCAACCCGGCGTGGTCGGCGCGCGAGCTCACCGGCACCGTGATGCGCCTCAAGCCCGAGACGGCAACCACGACCACCGTGGTGCTCAAGCCGAACTTCCCGTGGACGCCGCACCGGCCGGGTCAGTACCTGCGCATCGGCGCCGAGGTCAACGGCGTCCGGCACTGGCGCGCCTACACGATCACCTCGGACCCCGACCACCCCGAGGGGCTGCTGTCGATCACGGTCAAGCACGTGGAGACCGGGCTGATGTCGGGCTACTTCACGCGAGCGGTGCGGCCCGGCTCGCTGGTGTTCCTCTCAGACGTCGAGGGCGAGTTCAAGCTGCCCGCCCCGCTACCGGAGCGGTCGCTGTTCATCAGCGCCGGCAGCGGCGTGACGCCGATCTGGGCGATGCTGCGCGACCTCGAGCGCCGCGGTGCGCTGCAGGACGCCCTGCACGTGCACTGCGCGCGGGAACCTGAGCACGTCATCTTCGGCGCCGACCTGCGCCGCATGAACGAGCAGTACGACGGCTACACGCTGCACGAGCACCACACGGGCAAGCTGCCGCGGCTGAACCCGGACAGCCTCGCGGAGATCTGCCCGGACTGGCGCGAGCGGCACACGTTCCTGTCCGGCCCGCCGGGCCTGATGGACGTGATGGAGAAGCACTGGGCGGCCGAGGGCGACCCGGACCTGCTCTTCCAGGAGCGCTTCCAGCCCATCATCGGCCTCGGGGACGCCGAGGTCGGCTCGGGCGGCACCGTGTCCTTCCGCGTCACCGACGTGGAGGCGACGTGCGACGTCGGCGTGTCGATCCTCGTCGGCGGCGAGGCGGCCGGGGCGCGGCTGCCCTACGGGTGCCGGCTCGGCATCTGTCACACCTGCAAGGGCAAGCTGCGGTCCGGCAAGGTCCGCGACCTGCGCACCGGCGAATTGCACGGCGAAGCCGGCCAGACCGTACGTACTTGCGTCAACGCCCCGGAGGGGCCTGTGGAGATCGAGCTATGAAAACGGACATCACGAGCTCCGACCCCAGCCACCCGCTGCGCCGGCTCACCCCGGAGCAGGTCGAGGAGCTCGGGCGCGACTTCCAGGCCATCCACGACGAGGTGCGCGCCGATCTCGGCGAGGCGGACGCCGCCTACATCCGCAACCTGATCCTGTTTCACCGCCGGCTCGCAGCCCTGTCGCGCATCGTGCTGATGGCGTCGCGCTATCCGCCGGCTTGGCTGCTGGGCACCGGCGGCCTGAGCGTGGCCAAGATCCTCGAGAACATGGAGATCGGCCACAACGTCCTGCACGGTCAGTGGGACTGGATGAACGACCCGAACATCCACTCCTCGACGTGGGACTGGGACACGGCGTCGACGTCCGCGGGCTGGAAGCACTCCCACAACTACCTGCACCACACGTACACCAACGTCGTCGGCAAGGACAAGGACGTCGGCTACGAGATCATGCGCGTGGATCCCAAGCAGCCCTGGGAGCCGCGGTTCCTCGCGCAGCCGGTCGTCAACGTGCTGCTCATGCTGCTGTTCGAGTGGGGCGTCGCCCTGCACGACCTCGACCTCGAGGGCATCCGCAAGGGCACCAAGCCCAAGAAGCAGCTGCTCGAGGATCTCAAGGGCATCCGCGGCAAGATGGCGCTGCAGGTCCTCAAGGACTACATCGCGTTCCCGGCCCTGTCCGGGCGCAAGGGCTTCAAGGCCACGCTCGTGGCCAACGCCACCGCCAACCTCGTGCGCAACGTCTGGTCCAACGCGATCATCTTCTGCGGGCACTTCCCCGACCAGGCGTACGTGTTCACCGAGGAGGAGGGCAACGACGACCGGCCCGGCGCCTGGTACGTGCGCCAGCTGATCGGCGCAGCCAACATCGACGGCTCCGCGTTCTTCCACTTCATGAGCGGGAACCTGAGCTTCCAGGTCGAGCACCACCTCTACCCGGACCTCCCCTCCTCCCGCTATCAGGAGATCGCGCCGAAGGTCAAGGCGATCTGCGAGAAGTACGAGCTGCCCTACAACACCGGCCCGTTCGGGCAGCAGTGGCTCATGGTCCAGCGCACGATCCTGCGCCTTGCCTTCCCCGGCGGCTCGGTCCGGCCCAAGGCACCGGCGTACGTCGCGCCGCCCGAGATCCGCGACCCCGGCCCGGTCGTCCACAGCGTGGCGGGGCCGATCCCCGCCTTCCCCTAGCCGCATGGCCGTCAAGC
>JAVXWK010000518.1:0-5955 GCA_032230575.1 Pseudonocardiales bacterium
TCGCGGCTGGGGCCCAAGGGCCCGCGGACGGACGAGGAGACGCGGGTTGCCCTCGCGACCGCGATCACCGCGAACGTCCCGCAGCCCGACTCGGCGGAACCGGCCGTCCCGGCGGGTTTCACCTACCTCGGCCAGTTCGTCGACCACGACCTGACGATGGACCGCACCGAGTCGCAGCTCGGGCAGGACGTCAACCTCGACGAGCTGTTGCAGGGGCGTTCGCCCGCGCTGGACCTCGACTCGGTCTACGGCCGCGGTCCGCGCGACAAGGACGACCAGGCCTTCTACGCCGAGGACGGGGTGAAGCTCAAGGTCGGCACCACCACGCCGGTGGCGTTCCCGGACGAGGGCACCAACGTCCCGTTCGAGGGCTTCGACCTGCCACGCCGCGGTGGGACGACCGGCACGGCTGCGGATCGGCGGCTGCCGCTGATCCCGGACGCCCGCAACGACGAGAACCTGGTGGTGGCGCAGACGCACCTCGCGTTCATCCGCTTCCACAACCGCGTGGTCGACGAGCTCGCGCTCACCGGCCTCACGGGTGAGCGGCTCTTCCGCGCCGCCAAGGAGCTGGTGGTGCGGCACTACCAGTGGATGCTGAAGACCGACCACCTGCCGCGGATCATCGACCCGGCGATCGTGGACGACGTCTTCACCAACGGCCGCAGGTTCTTCGAGGTGCCCGGCAGGCACTACGGCCGGGACAACGCGCCGACGATGCCGGTCGAGTTCTCGGTCGCCTCGTACCGCTTCGGCCACAGCCAGGTCCGCGGTGCGTACCAGTGGAACCGCGTGTTCCGCAGCGGTGGCCCGCTCCAGGCGCCGGCGTCGCTGTTCCAGCTGTTCACGTTCACGGGGGTGAGCGGCAACTTCGACCCGTCGTCCGCGCTGCCGGCCGACCTCGACGACGTGAACCGGGGCGACTTCTTCACGCTGCCCAGCAACTGGATCGCGGACTTCCGCAGGCTCTACGACTTCAGCGAGGCGGGCAGGGACGACCTGGTCGCGCCGGCGGAGTTCGACGGGGGCAACGTCACCAAGCGGATCGACACGCTGCTGGTCAACCCGCTGACGCAGCTTCCGGCCGGCACGTTCGGCGGCCGCGGCTCGCAGTTCCCGGAGATCCAGCGCAACCTGGCGTTCCGGAACCTGACCAGGGCCTCGATGATGGAGCTCGCCACGGGACAGCAGATCGCCGAGCTGTTCGGCGTCGAGCCGCTCACCGCCGAGGAGATCCTCGTCGGCAACGGCGGTGCGGTCGTCGAGGGGCTGTCCGAGGAGCAGAAGGCCCGGCTGGCCGAGGCGACTCCGTTGTGGTTCTACATCTTGCGCGAGGCGGAGATCGGCAACGGACGCATGGGCCCGGTCGGTGGGCGGATCACCGCGGAGGTCTTCCACCGCGCGATGGAGGGCAGCCGGATCTCGATCGTGCGCTCGCCGTACTGGCGGCCCACGCTCGGCCCGGACTCCAGCACGTTCCGCATGGTCGACCTGCTGCTGTTCGCCTTCGAGGGCAAGGCCGACCTGCTGAACCCGCTCGGGGACCCGCAGCCCGGCAGCTGATCTTCCTCGCTCCTCCTGTCTGGCTGGGTGGTGGCAGCCAGACAGGAGAGGGAGATCGATGTTGCGTCCAGAAACCACACGCCGCGAATCCGCTGAAGAACGGATCACCCGTTTCACACGGGACGCCGGAATTCCGCTGCTTCGCATCGGACTGGGGGTCGTGTACCTCTGGTTCGGCGTGCTGAAGCTCTTTCCCGGTGGCAGCCCTGCCCAGGATCTCGTCGAACGCACGGTTTCCGCTTTGACGTTCGGGATCATCACCGGGGATTTGGCCAGATTGAGCGCCGCGATCACGGAAATCGGGATCGCGCTGGTTCTGCTGAGCTTCCGCGCACCACGATTGTGCGCGGTCCTGCTGATCGGTCACGTCGTACTGGTGTCGACACCACTGGTGTTGTTCCCCGGCGAGATGTGGTCAGGTCCGCTGCAGGCGTCATTCGAAGCCCAGTACATCCTGAAGAACCTGGTGACCGTCGCCGCCGCGGTGGTCATCGCCTCATCGCACCCTCGCGTGCGATAACGCGGGAGCCGCTCGATCCTCCAGATCGGGCGGCTCCCGCTGTAGGTTCAGTTCCCATGGGGGATTCGTTCGCGCCTTTGGCGCATCCAGCTTTCCGTTGGCTGCTCACAGCCCGTGTCACGACCATGGCGGGCAACTCGATGGCGCAGATCGCGCTCGTGTTCGCCGTGCGGGACGTGACGACGTCGGTCACCACTCTCGGCGTCGTGGTCGCGGCACGGTCGATCGCGAACGTGGTCTTCCTGCTGTGGGGCGGGGTTGTCGCGGACCGCCTGCCCCGCCAGTACGTGCTCGTCGGGTCGTCCTCGGTGTCCTTCTTGAGCCAGGCCCTGCTCGCTGTTCTGGTGCTGACCGGGTCGGTGTCCATCCCGGCGTTCGTCGTGCTGGCGGCGGTCAACGGCATGTCGAGCGCCTTCTCGTTCCCGGCCTCGGCCGCGCTGGCCCCGCAGACCGTGCCCGTCGAGCAGCGGCAGCAGGCCAACGCGGTGCTGCGTCTCGGGCTGAACTCGTCGATGATCGCGGGCGCGTCGCTGGGCGGTCTGCTGATCGCGTTCGCCGGACCGGGCTGGGGCCTCGCGGTGGACGCGCTGTCGTTCGCACTGGCCGGGCTGGCGTTCTCGTTCGTGCGGGTGCCGGCCGCCCGTGTCGCCGCTTCGCGCAAACCGGGTGTGCTGTCGGAGATGCGCATCGGGTGGACGGAGTTCGTCTCGCGGGCGTGGGTGTGGATCGTGGTCGTGGCGTTCGTGTTCATCAACGCTGCGCACGCGGGCGGCACGATGGTCCTCGGCCCGGTCATCGCGGACACCGTGATCGGCCGCGAGACGTGGGGCCTGGTGCTGGCCGCGCAGACCGCGGGCATGGTCGCCGGCGCGTTCCTCGCGATGCGTCTGCGCGTGCGACGCCTGCTGCTGCTCGGCTGCGTGTGCATGGCGGCGTTCGGGCTGCTGCCGCTGACGCTGGCCTTGTACCCGGTGCCGTGGGTGCTCATGGTCGCTTCTTTTGTGTGCGGCGTGTGCATGGAGCAGTTCGGCATCGCCTGGGAGACGTCGCTGCAGCACCACGTGCCCGCGGATCGGCTCGCGCGGGTCTACTCCTACGACATGCTCGGGTCGATCGCGGCCATCCCGCTGGCCCAGCTCGTGGTCGGGCCGGTGTCGGGTGCGGCCGGCATCACCGCGACGCTGCTCGCCTGCGCGGTGATCCAGGTGCTCGCCACGCTGCTCATGGTGGCTTCGCGGTCGGTGCGGTCGGTCGAGAACACACCTGCGGTTCAGCCGGTTCACTGACCTTCGGCGGGCTGGTTGTGCCAGAGTGCAGTCATGTGGAGAGTGCTGGGGGCACTGGCTGCTGTGCTGCTGTGCGCGGCGTGCGGTCAGGTTGAGCTGAAAACGGCAGATGGGATGCCGACGGTCGTGCCGACCACTGCTCCGGAGTCGACCAGTGCGACGCCCACGGGGCCGTGCCAGGTCGAGGAGCACGTGCCGGACCCGGTGACGCCTGCACCACCCGGGTCATCTCCGCCGAGCTCGGGCGTCAAGCCGGACGTGGCGCCGCACAACGCCGAGAACAACGGCTGGAAGCAGCGCAAACCGCTGAACGCCCGCGGTGTCCAGACCGGACGCGACACGATCGCTCGCATCAGGCCCTTGCTGGAGCAGGTGTGCGCGTCGGGCGACTTCTCCGTCGACGGCACGAAGAAGGCGTTGGCGGGGTATGACGTCTACGTGGTGCGGGACTATCCCGACCAGGCGTTCGTCGGGTACTCGATCACCGTGTCGAACGGTCCTGCCGAGCGGGTGACCTGCGTGCTCGGTGACCTCAAGCCGGGCGAGGTGCGGATGTTCCTCGACGGCACCACCGGCGAGGGCAGCTGCTACGAGCCGAAGTCGCACTGATGAAGCGCGAACTGGGTTTGCTGGCCCTGCTACTGGGTTGCGCGGGATGCGGCGGGACCGTCGTGGCCACTGATCCGGTGCTGACCCCCGAGACTCCGATCGGGTCTGTGCGCGTCGAGCTCGTTCCGCGCACCGCGCCGACGAGCCTGCCGCCGAAGTCGTGCACGCCGGACCCCGCGACCGTGCGGGCGATGCCCGCGCCGCTGATCCCGCGGGCGCCGCGCGACCCGTTGTCGCCGGAGGGGAACGTCGCGGGCAACGAGCTGGCCACCAAGATCCGCCCAGAGCTGGAGCGGGTGTGTGCGTCTGGTGACTTCTCGCTCGACACCACCCGGAAAGCGCTTGCCGGGTACGACGCGAGAGTGTTCCGCGCCGACGAGACGGTCACCGGCGTGGCGTTCGTGATCACCGTGCCGCAGGCCTGCGTGCTCGGCGAGTTGAGACCTGGCAACGTGCGGATCTCCGTGGCAGGGACTACGAAGGGCGCACGCTGCGAGTGATGAGTACGATCGTGTGAGATCCACTTCAAACTGGGGAAGTGAATGAAGCTCAAGCGCATCACCGTGTTGTGCACGGCACTGACGCTGACGGGTGCCGCGCTGGCACCCGCCGCTGTAGCCGACGAGACCCACCACTCGCTGGCGGAGAAGCTGCGCGAGGCGATCGTCGCGCAGAACTTCAAGGACGTCATCGACCTCACGCCGCCGCAGCCTGGGGCCCGGTCGGCGGGGCAGCGGGAGAAGTACGACGCATCGCCCGCCGAGCTGATGAACCGGGCTCGGCTGCGCATGGCCGCGGCGGGCAAACCGTTGCACCAGACGCCGAACATGGACGCGGCGATCATCGAGCTCGACGCCTTGGGACGGCCGGCCTCGGTTGCCAACGTGCTGCTCAGCCCGCAGTACCCGAACGGCGTGGTCGTGCCCGTCAAGCACAAGGGGCTGTCGACCGACCAGGTTCGGTACCGCTGGTGGGACGACGACGAGTGGGACGCCAACGGCGGCAAGGGCACGCGTGACGTGCTGGCCGGCCGGGAGAACGCGGCGATCGACTTCTCCTCGCCGTACCCGGCCTCGGTGCTGAAGCTGATGGTCGCCTTCGGCGTGCTGCGCCTGGCCGACGAGGGCCGAATCGACCTCGACGCCGACTACGTCTACGACCCGAACCCGGTGCGTGGCGCGTGCGGCGGGCCGTCGGTGAAGAAGATCCGGCAGCACTTCGACGAGATGATCACCAAGTCGCAGAACGAGTCCACCTGCGCACTGATCAAGCTGATCCACGACCAGCACGCGTGGGACGCCGTCAACCAGACCTTCGTCGACCTCGGCATGCCGACCCTGATGGTCACCGGCACGCTTCCCGGCAACGGCGGCCAGTGGATCGGCTCGAACATGAGCGGCCTCGACACCGCGAAGCTCCTGCTGCTGGTCAACGGCGGTCCGGGCGTGCTGTGGACGACCGACAAGGGCAAGCAGGTCACCAGGAACGAGCTGTCGTACTCGTCCAGGAAGTTCTTCCTGGAGACGCTCGGGGGCCAGGCCCACAACGAGATGCTGTCCACGCCGAACTGGTGCGGCCGCGACTACCCGACGCAGGGCATCCCGCAGAAGGTGCCGTCGCGCTGGATCAAGCCGGACGGCACCGTCACGGCCGGCGACGCCGTGTACGACCGCGATGTGCGCCCGTGCAACGACGTTGCCGAGGTGACGTTCGCGCACAAGACCGGCTGGGTCGACACCACCGGTTCCGACGCGGGCATCGTGAAGTCGTTCCGCGGCAAAGACAAGCGCGAGTACATCGTCGTCGTGTTCTGCAACCTGGGCACCGACTACGTGGACGCCGACCGCCCGGCCGACCCGCCCGGCGTGTTCCCGGTGCTCTACACCCAGAAGTACGCGCAGCTCGGCAAGGCGATCGACAACATCATGAAGCACATCTAGAACTGGCAGGCACCGCGGCGGCTCACACCGCCGCGGT
>JAVXWK010000522.1:0-12620 GCA_032230575.1 Pseudonocardiales bacterium
GTCAGGTCGACGCCGAGGTCCTTGGCCAGCTTGCGCACCGGCGGCTTGGCCAGAGGCACGTACCCGCCCGGCGCCTGCACGGGAGCGGCGACCACGACCGGAGCCGGGGGCGCCACAACAGGAGCACGGGCAGGAGCGGGCGGGGCCACGACTGCCGCGGCCGGAGCAGCGGCGGGCGCGTCCTTGCGGGCACGGCGCTTCGCGGTACCGGACTTCGGGCCGTAGCCGACGAGCGTCGCGATGCGCCCGCCCGGCATCTCCTCGCCGATCTTCCCGGACGAGGTGCCGTTCGCTTCCGCCGCGACAGGAGCCGGAGCAACAGGTGCGGCGGCGCCACCGGGGTCGGTGTCGATCGTGATGATCGGGACGCCGACCTCGACGGTCTGGCCGGGCTCGGCCAGAAGCTCGGTCACGACGCCGGCCCACGGGCACGGCAGCTCGACGGCGGCCTTGGCCGTCTCGATCTCGACGATGATCTGGTTGACCGTGACGGTGTCACCGGGCTTGACGTGCCAGGTGAGGATCTCGGCCTCGGTCAGCCCCTCAGCCGTATCAGGCAGGGGGAATTGCTTGTACTGCGGCATTTCCGTTGTTCCCCTTACCAGGCGAGAGAGCGGTCGACGGCGTGCAGCACCCGGTCGAGGTCGGGGAGGAACTCCTCCTCGAGCTTCGAGGGCGGGTACGGGGTGTCGAAACCGGTCACCCGCAGCACCGGTGCCTGCAAGGAGTAGAAGCACTCCTGCTGGACCTTGGCTGCAATCTCGCTGGCGATCGAGGACTCGGACGGCGCCTCGGACACGACGACCAGCCGGCCGGTGCGGCGCACCGAGTCGAACACGGGCGCCAGGTCGAGCGGCGACAACGTGCGCAGGTCGATGACCTCGAGCGACGTGCCGTCCTCCGCGGCCGCGTTCGCAGCGTCCAACGACGTCCGCACCATCGGGCCGTACGCGACCAACGTGGCGTCCGTGCCGGAACGCAGCACACGCGACTCGAACAGCTTGCCGGGCTGGGCCGTGGTGTCGACCTCGCCCTTCTCGTAGTAGCGGCGCTTGGGCTCGAAGAACAGCACCGGGTCGTCGCAGTCGATGGCCTGCTGGATCATCCAGTAGGCGTCGGCCGGGTTCGAGCACGAGACGACCTTGAGGCCGGCGGTGTGCGCGAAGTACGACTCCGGCGACTCCGAGTGGTGCTCGACGGCACCGATGCCGCCACCGAACGGCACGCGGATCACGATGGGCATCTTGATCTTGCCCTGGGTGCGGTAGTGCAGCTTCGCGACCTGCGACACGATCTGGTCGAAGCCGGGGAAGATGAAGCCGTCGAACTGGATCTCGCACACCGGGCGGTAGCCGCGGATCGCGAGGCCGACGGCGGTGCCGATGATGCCGGACTCCGCGAGCGGCGTGTCGAGCACGCGCTGCTCGCCGAAGTCCTTCTGCAGACCATCGGTGATTCGGAAGACACCGCCGAGCTTGCCGATGTCCTCGCCCATCATGATGACCTTGGGGTTGGCCTCCATGGCCGCCCGCAGGCCCATGTTGAGCGCCTTCGAGATCGTGAGCGTCTGCACCGGGGTCGCCGGGGCAGCTGCGGTCGAACGATCCATCGTCGGAGCAGCCATCAGTGCTCACCTCCAGCAAAACCCGAGACGTAGCCGAGGAACTCATCGCGCTGCGCGTCGAGGTTGGGGTTCCCCTCCGCGTACACGTTGCTGAAGATCCGTTCCACGGGCGGGTCGGGCATGTTCGTGCAGAACTCCCGAAGCTCCTCGCCCAGCTTGTCCGCGTCTGCCTCGACGCCGTCGAAGAAGTCGTGGTCGGCCCACTGCTGGCGGACCAGGTAGACCTTGACCCGCTCGATCGGGTCCTTGAGCTTCCACATCTCCAGCTCGTCCGACAGTCGGTAACGCGTCGGGTCGTCGGAGGTGGTGTGCGCGTCCATCCGGTAGGTGAACGCCTCGATCAGGATCGGGCCGTTGCCGTGGCGGCACTCGTCCAGAGCCCACTTCGTGACGGCCAGCGTCGCGAGGACGTCGTTGCCGTCGACCCGGATGCCGGGGAAGCCGTAGCCGCGGGCGCGCTGGTACAGCGGCAGGCGCGACTGGCGCTCGGTGGGCTCGGAGATGGCCCACTGGTTGTTCTGGCAGAAGAAGACCAGCGGAGCGTCGTAGACCGCCGCCCACACGAAGCCCTCGTGCACGTCGCCCTGGGAGGTCGCGCCGTCGCCGAAGAAGCACATGGTGGCTTCTCCCTCGTCGTCGCCGACCTTGCCGTCGAACTTCTGGCCCATCGCGTACCCGGCCGCGTTGAGGACCTGGTTGCCGATGACGATCGTGTACGGGTGGAACCGCTTCTCCATCGGGTCCCACGTGCCCTGGTCGGTGCCGCGGAAGATGCCGAGCAGCTCCGTCGGGTTGATCCCGCGGGTCCACGCGATGCCGTGCTCGCGGTAGCTCGGGAAGGCCATGTCGGTCTCGCGCATCGCGCGGCCGGCGCCGATCTGGGCGGCCTCCTGGCCGAGCAGCGGCACCCAGATGCCGAGCTGACCCTTGCGCTGCAACGCGTTGGCCTCGCGGTCGACCCGGCGGATCAGAACCATGTCGCGGTACAGGCCGCGCAGTTCCTCCGGCGTGATGTCGATGTCGAAGTCCGGGTGCGTGACTCGCTCACCCTCGGGGGTGAGGAGCTGCACCAGGTCGGCGCCGCCCTCGTCTGTTGCTCGCAAGCCTGCGATCACCTGTTCCGCTGTCGGTTTTGCGGCAGTGGCGGCCGGCGCTGCGTCCGGCTCAGGGTGCGTCCATTGCTCAGGGGACGACATGCGCCTTCTCCTCTGTCTTCTCCGACCGCCTGGTCGCTCGTGACGACCTCGTGCGGCGACGTCGGCGGTCGCCGCCAACCCTGTGGGGCCGGAGGCAGCCGTCGACGGTGACGGTGGCTTACGACCACATCCTGACACGACCTCACCCGTGTTGGTGAGACCCGCCCCACTTCGTAACACACGGGTCAACGTTCTGATCAGGGACAACAGTTGGATGGTCGACCTTTTGCCCTCCGACTAGGCCGTCCGACTACCGAACGCCGCTGTCCCGGTTACCGATCGTTAACTTCCGCAGAGGCCTCCACGGACAAGGTTGTGGACGCGAGCAGAGGCGGAGTCGTGACAGGATCGAGAGGTGGACCGTTCAGTTGTGACCAGCACCGTCAGGACGCTCTGGGACGAGGAGATCGTTCCGAGCCTGTCTCAGCTCGTCGCCGTGCCGGCGATCTCGCCCGCGTTCGACCCTGCCTGGGAAGAGCACGGTGAACTCGCTGCCGCGATCGCCCACGTGCGCGCGTGGATCGAGTCTCGCTCCTTGCCCGGCGTCACGCTGGACGTGGTCCAACTGGCGGGACGAACGCCTCTCCTGGTGGTCGACGTGCCCGCGTTCGGTAACTCGGGCGACGACACCGTGTTGCTCTACGGACACCTCGACAAGCAGCCGCCGGTGGGTGGCTGGGGTGAAGGGCTCGGTCCGTGGACCCCGGTGCTGCGTGACGGACGTCTCTACGGCCGTGGCGCTGCCGACGACGGTTATTCCGGTTATGCCGCAATCGCCGCTCTCGAGGCCGTGCGGGCAGCCGGCGGTTCGCACTCGCGGTCGGTGATCCTGCTGGAGACCGGCGAGGAGTCGGGTTCGCCCGATCTGCCCGCTTACCTGGAGCACCTGTCCGAGCGACTGGGCCAGGTGTCGCTGGTCGTCTGCCTGGACTCCGGCGGCTCGGACTACGACCGCATGTGGCTGACGACGTCGCTGCGCGGGTTGGTGCAGGTCACGATGACCGTGCGGGTGCTGGAGGGCGGTCTGCACTCGGGCATGTCGTCCGGCATGGTGCCGTCGTCGTTCCGCATCGCGCGCGTGCTGCTGGACCGCCTCGAAGACTCGCTGACCGGCGAGATCCTCGTGCCGGAGATGCACGTCGAGATCCCTTCGCACCGCCTGGCCGAGGTCCGCGAGGCCGTCGAGGCCGCGCCGGGTGCCCTGTGGGGTCCGGTGCCGCGCGTGGGCGACCTGCAGCCGATGTCCTCCGACGAGGTCGAGCAGGCGCTGGGCACCGGCTGGCGGCCGACGCTGTCCGTGACGGGCGCTGACGGCCTGCCTCTGCCCGACGACGCGGGCAACGTGCTGCGGCCGTTCACCTCGCTGGTGCTCTCGTTCCGCTTGCCCCCGACCGCGTCTTCCGTGGCTGCACTGGAGGCCGTGCGCGAGCGGCTGACCACCGATGTGCCCTACAACGCGACCGTCGAGCTCTCGCGCGTCGAGGCTGCCGACGGGTGGAACGCGCCGACGCTGGCTCCCTGGTTGTCGGCCGTGCTGGACGACGCCGGCAAGGAGGTCTTCGGCGCGCCGTGGCGGACCGTGTCACTCGGCGGCTCGATCCCGTTCATGGGGCTGCTGCACGAGGCTTACCCCGATGCGCAGTTCGTGGTGACCGGGGCTGTCGGGCCGGACTCCAACTGCCACGTGCCGGACGAGTGGCTGCACCTCGCGCACGCGACTCGGGTCACCGAGGCGGTTGCTCTGGTGCTGGACGCTCAGGCGTCTCAGCGCTGAACTCCTCCAGGAGCGCCAGACCTGTCGCCGGGTTGCTCCCCGCGTACCGCCGTGCTCTCGCGAGTGCGTTGACCTGCGCGGGGACGACCTCGGCGAGGTCGTTCGTGAAGTAGTCGCGGACCACCGCCAGGAACTCGATCCGCGCGGCTGCCAGGTCGCGCAGGTTCTTGATCGCGGTGTCCTCGCCGTCGTACGCGGCCTGGACCGCCTTGCGGTAGCCGTGCAGATCGGCCTGGGGGTCCAGCAGCTCGCGAAGCAGCGTCCCCACACCGTCCTGGCCGCTGGCGGTGAGGGCATCACCCGTGGTCTTGCAGACCCGCTCCAGTTCGGCGTCGACCAGCGCACCTGCAACGGCCGCCAGCTGAGTCCCTCCGGGCTCGCGCACGATCGCGCGTGCCGCTCTGACCAACTGCCGGGCGAGACCGCCGGAGAACACGTAGGCCAGCGCCACGAACTGCTCCGGCAGGCCGACCACGAGCCTCCTGAGCAGCCCTTTGGCGAGGGTGAAGTCCAGGTATTCGACCCGGACGACCTCATCGAACGAGCTGTCGAAGACGCTGCGCAGCCCCATGCCCGACAGCTCGAAGTCGTGCTGAGCTTCGGTTGACACCGACACCAGGTAGAAGCAGCCCGGCAGGTCGAAGATCGCCTTCAGCTCGTTGAGGAACCGCCGGGCGGGCTCCCCGGCGCCGATCCTGTCGATCTCGTCGATGGCGATCACGACCTGCCCGTCGAGTTCCGCCGCGACGGATGCGACGAATCCGCGGAAGTTCCGGACGACCTCGGGGTAGGTCAGCGCCCGTCCGGCGACGCTGAGGCCGCCCTTCCACCCGAACTCGACGCCCTTCACGCCGAACTTGCCGGTCTTCTCCCCGCTGTAGGTCATGACGTAGGCGATGCTCGCGAGCCCGGCGAGAGCCTCCCTCCGCAGACGGGCGGACACCTGCCGTTTCAGGACTGCACAGCACGTCTCCGCGTAGAGGTCGAGCAGGAACTCCCGCGGGGCGTACTCGACCGGAGCGGAGGTGAACACCGAGAGGTCAGGAGGCTGGCCGGCCTTGGCGTAGGCGCCTGCTTCGAAGGCCCGCAACAGGCTCGTCTTGCCCGCTCCCCTGGGTCCCGCGAGCGCGAAGCTGCCGCCGGTGGCCGACCGCACCAGCTCGGCGAGCCGTTCACCGGCAGGTGTGGGCTGATGCACGAGCGACACCCGCCCGGCCAGACCGTCCTGGTTCAACGAGGTCAACGTAGCGCTGTGCACGACCTTCGCGCTGTTGATCTCAGCGCGGAACACCGGGAGCACACCGTCCGACACCATCGCCTTGTGCCACGCCACCTGGGCGCTGGCCGCCTCCATCGGCTTGACCGCGCTCTCGGGCGGAACCTGGGACGACATCCACGACCCGATGGCGGCCACACCCGCGAACACCGGGTAATACCACCAGATGTTCCAGTGCCCGACCACGAGGTAGAACGCCACCAGGGCCGGTGCGAGGGAGGAGACGACGATCCACGACCTGGCGATCAGCACTCCGCGCGGTCTCCAGCGCGTCAGCACCAGCACGACCGCGGACAGCGGCGCGACGCCTGCGGCGAGGCCGATCCGCCACAGGCCGGGCAACTCGGCCGCGGCGAGGATCACCAGCCACCACATCGCCACCGGGGCTGCGAGGACGAGCAGGACCATCGACCCCATCCCGCGGTAGTCGCTCCACTCCTCCCTGAGCCGCGCCGGGCGGTCCAGCTCCTCAGCAGCCACCCGCACTCGCCGGGTGGCCGCCGTGATGACGGGCTTCGCCCTGTCGGCGGCCGTGCGCAGACCGCGCTCGGTCACGACTCCCCGGTCCAGTGACTCCCGGACCTCCGGCTCCTGGAGCGCCTTGCCGACCGCCAGCCAGAAGACCTCGTCCTCGGTCATCAGGGAAGCGTGCGCCCGTTCGAGACCAACCGAAATGAGCCGTTCAGGTCACACACGAGCGAGTTTTTAGTGAGGAAAGACTCAGACAAGACGTAGACCCGACCGCCCGTCTGACCTGGTGTCCCACACTGGAGCGATGGGCGAACATGCGGAACGGGCGCGTCTCGCGGAGTCGGAGACCCCGACTTCGCCGTGGCGCCTGTGGGGGCCGTATCTGTCTGGTCGCCAGTGGGGCACGGTGCGCGAGGACTACTCGCCCGGCGGCGACGCATGGGCGTCGTTCCCCTTCGACCACGCCCGTGCGCGCGCTTACCGGTGGGGTGAGGACGGCATCGCGGGGATCTGCGACGTGCACGGGTTCCTCAACTTCGCCGTCGCCCTGTGGAACGGCAACGACCCGATCCTCAAGGAGCGGTACTTCGGCCTCACCAACAACGAGGGCAACCACGGTGAGGACGTCAAGGAGCACTGGTGGGTGACGGACGGGACGCCCACGCACTCGTGGATGCAGGTGGTCTACCGGTATCCGCAACGCGAGTTCCCGTACGGGCAGCTCCGGGAAATGGCGCGCAACGCGGGGCGGGAGAACCGCGAGCCCGAGCTCTCCGACACCGGGGTGCTGGACGAGAACCGGTTCTTCGACGTCCAGGTCACCTACGCGAAGGCGCACACGGACGACATCTGCATCGAGATCAGGGCGACCAACCAGGGACCTGACGACGCGCCGCTGCACCTGTTGCCGCAGCTGTGGTTCCGCAACACGTGGGCGTGGGGCCGGGACCAGCGGCCGTGTCAGCTCGTCGCCAGCACCGCGGCCGGGCGGAAGGTCACGGCGGACCACGGCAACCTCGGCCGGTACACGCTGCACCTGGACGACTCGCCGTCGATGCTCGTGACGGACAACGAGAGCAACGAGATGTCGCTCTTCGGGGCCGAGCGGAACCCGTCGCCGTGGACGAAGGACGGCATCTGCAACTACGTCGTGCACGGGTCGACGAGCACCTGTCAGGTGGTCGGGCCGGACGACGCGGGGGCGGCTGGCACGAAGTTCGCGGCCTGGTACTCGTTCGACCCGGTGGAGCCGGGCGAGACGGTGACGATCCGGCTGAGACTCATCGGCGGCGACGGGCACCTGGACCCGTTCGGGCCGAGTTTCGAAGAGACGATGCAGAGCCGAAAGCTCGAGGCCGACGAGTTCCACGACGCCATCGCGCCGCGCACGTCCCCGGAGGAGAAGCACGTGCTGCGGCGCGCGCTGGCCGGGTTGATGTGGACGAAGCAGCACTACCGGTTCCGGACGCGCGACTGGCTCGACGGCGACCCGACCAAGCCCGAGGCGCCCAGTTCGAGACGCACTCCCGAGGCGCGCAACGTGCACTGGCGCCACCTCGACGTCGCCGACGTGATCTCCATGCCGGACGAGTGGGAGTACCCGTGGTTCGCGGCGTGGGACCTCGCGTTCCACACCATCCCGTTCACGCTGGTCGACCCGGCGTTCGCGAAGGAGCAGCTGCTGCTGTTCTGCCGCGAGTGGATGATGCACCCGAACGGCCAGATTCCCGCCTACGAGTGGGAGTTCGGCGACGTCAACCCGCCGGTGCACGCGTGGGCGGCGCTGCAGGTCTACCGCGCGGACGGAAGCAGGGACCGGCAGTTCCTCGCCAAGATCTTCCACAAGCTGCTGCTGAACTTCTCGTGGTGGGTGAACCGCAAGGACGCCGGCGGCAGCTACCTGTTCGAGGGCGGGTTCCTCGGCATGGACAACATCGGGCCGGTCAACAGGTCCGAGCCGATGCTGGGCGAGTGGCGGCTCGAGCAGTCCGACGCGACGTCGTGGATGGCCGCGTACAGCCTGCACCTCATGCAGATCGCGCTGGAGCTGGCGCGCGACGACGAGTCCTATGAGGACGTTGCCACGAAGTTCGTCGAGCACTTCCTGTCGATCGCGGAGGCCTTCACGCACTTCGGGTCGCACGGCGGCGGCATCTGGCACGACGAGGACGGGTTCTGCTACGACCGCGTCTCGCGCCGCCACCCGGACGGTTCGGTCGAGTCCGAGCCGGTGCGCGTGCGGTCGATGGTCGGCCTGATTCCCCTGCTGGCATCAGCGGTTCTCGAACCGTGGGTGCTCAGCGAGCTGCACGGGTTCACCAGCCGCCTCGACCACCTGCTCAAGCGCCGGCCGGAGCTGCGGCAGTTCATCACGTTCCACTACGAGCGCGGCGCGTTCGTGTCGTTGCTGGACGAGCACAAGCTGCGCCGCGTGTTGCACCGGATGCTCGACGAGCACGAGTTCCTTTCGCCGCACGGGATCCGTTCTTTGAGCGCGGCCCACCGCGAAGGCCTGGAGGTCAACGTCGCGGGCCAGGACCACCGCATGGGCTACGAGCCCGGCGAGTCGAACTCCCCGATGTTCGGCGGCAACTCCAACTGGCGCGGCCCGATCTGGCTGCCCACCAACGCACTGCTCGTCGAGGCGCTCAGGACCGTCTGCGCGTTCCACGACGGCACGTTCCAGGTCGAGATGCCGACGCACTCCGGCCGCTCGGTCACCGCGGGTCAGGTGGCGGACGAGCTGAGCGACCGGCTCATCGGGCTCTTCCTGCCCGACCACGACGGACGCCGGCCGTCGGACGGCAAGCGGATCGAGGCCTCCGAGTCACCGCTCTGGCGCAACCACGTGACGTTCAGCGAGTACTTCGACGGGGACACCGGCGAGGGCCTCGGCGCGACCCACCAGACGGGGTGGACGGCGCTGATCGCGGGGCTGCTGCAGGACCGTTCCCGCTGACGTTCAACTGAGTCCCTCCCAAACCCTTGGTGTGCAAGGCTTTCCGCCGTCATCCCAACACACCTGGGGGTAGAGAGATGATCAAAGCGGCAACGGTCGTGGCTGTCTCGGCACTGGCACTCGCCGGGCTCACGGGCACGGCGTCCGCGGAGTCCTCTGGCGGCTGCCGGGGCCTCATCGACGGCGTCTCGCAGTTCGACGGCGGCAAGACGGTCGGCGGCAACATCCACATCCAGTGCGACGCACCCGCGGACGTGAGCTCGATGGTCTGGGGCTGGATCGAGGGCAGGACCGGCGTCACGGACTGGACGACGATTCCCGGCTCGGAGCAGTACGACAAGCGCGGCGGCACCTGGAGCGTGACGCTGCAGCTCCGCACGCCGTGTGAGGCTGGTCCGCACTCGTACCGCCTGCACGGAGGCTCGGCGACCGAGGGCGGCAGCGAGGGGTCGGCGTCCGGCCCGGCCACGAGCTTCACCTGCTGACCGCCGAACAGACGACACGATTGACCAGGGCGGACCCGTTCGCCCTGGTCACCGTGATCAAATCCTGATCAAGACACGTTGCAAGTCGTCACCATTCGAGTGCAATACGTGCAGACGTTGTGTGATCTAGCCCAATTCGCGCAACGATTTGCGTCCAACGGTGCGGATTCACACAAAATTGTTGCGTTGAAGTGGCCTGTAACACCCACGTGCTGTCCACGCCGTCACCCGAGTGGCAGGATCCCGTTCACTCGTCCGCGACAGTTACGAGGAGTGACGCAGTGGCTCGTCGAACCAGGCACGTGCTCGCCCTACTGCCCGCAGCCGCCCTAGCGCTGACCGCGCTCGCAGGCTGCGCGACGAGCACCAACACCGGCAGTGGCAACGGTGGTAGTGAGGTGAAGCTCGTCAAGGAAGGCAAGCTGGTCACCTGCACCCACCTCTCTTACAAGCCCTTCCAGTACAGCGAGGGCGACAAGACCATCGGCTTCGACGTCGACCTGGTGGACCTGGTCGCCAAGAAGCTCAACGTCAAGCAGGAGATCCTCGACACCGCGTTCGAGGGCATCCAGAACGGTCAGAGCCTCAACGTCGGTGACTGCGACCTGGCCGCGGCCGCGATGACGATCACCGACGACCGCAAGAAGGCGCGCGACTTCTCGGACTCCTACTTCGACGCCGAGCAGGCCCTGCTGGTCAAGAAGGGCCTCGGTACCAAGGACCTGGCCGCGCTGAAGGGCAAGAAGATCGGCGTGCAGCAGGCCACCACCGGTGAGATCTACGCGAACGACAACAAGGCCAAGTACGGCTACGAGGTCGTCCAGTTCGAGGACCTCACGCTGCAGGAGACGGCCGTGCGCACCGGCGCGATCGACGCCGCGATCAACGACAACGGCCCGCTGTACGACTACGCCAAGGAGTTCCCGGACACCGAGGTGACCACGGAGTTCCCGACCGGCGACAAGTACGGCATCGGCGTCAAGAAGGGCAACACCGCCCTGCTCGACACCATCAACACCGTGTTGAAGGACGCCAAGAGCAGCGGCGAGTACGACAAGATCTACGAGAAGTGGTTCGGCAAGAAGCCGGCATCGAAGTAAGCGGCTTGCAACGGGGCCGGCAGCACTCCTGCCGGCCCCGTCGTCCATCCGGACCAACCTGCTAGGAGCCTCACATGGCGCTGTCGAAGCGAAAGCGCGCCACGTACTTCAGGTATGCGCAGTACGGCGTGCTGGTCGTGGTCGCACTTGTCGTGGCGTTCACCGGGAACTGGTCGGAGATCGCGCACACGTTCTTCGACCTGAAGACCGTCGGGCAGATGTTCCCCGACCTCGTCACGGTCGCGCTGAAGAACACGATCATCTACACGATCCTCGGCTTCGCGTTCGGCCTGGCGCTCGGCCTGCTGCTGGCGCTGATGAAGCTCTCGTCGGTGGCGCCGTACCGGTGGATCGCCACGACCTACATCGAGTTCTTCCGCGGTGTGCCCGCACTGCTCGTGTTCCTCGCGTTCACGGTCGCGGTGCCGCTCGCGTTCGGGATCAAGTTCGACATCTACTCGACGGCGATGCTGGCGCTCGGTCTCGTCGGTGCCGCCTACATGGCCGAGACGATCCGCGCCGGCATCCAGGCGGTGCCGAAGGGGCAGGTCGAGGCGGCCCGCTCACTCGGCATGTCGCGGGGCCGCGCGATGATCACGATCGTGATCCCGCAGGCGTTCCGGATCATCCTGCCGCCGCTCACCAACGAGCTGATCATGCTGACCAAGGACTCGTCGCTGATCTACATCGTGGGTGTGACGCGCGAGCAGTACGAGCTCACCAAGTTCGGCCGCGAGTTCCTCAGCCGCAGCCCCACCCTGACGCCGATCCTGGTCATCGGCCTGTCCTACCTGGTCATCACGTTGCCGCTGGGCTATCTGTCGCGGTACCTGGAGCGCCGCTCCGGCGGGAAGAAGGTGGCCGTCGTATGAGCGAGATCTGTGTCGAGATCGCCGGGCTGAAGAAGTCGTTCGGCCCGCTCGAGGTCCTCAAGAACATCGACCTGACCGTCAACCGCGGTGACGTGGTCTGCGTCATCGGCCCGTCCGGTTCCGGCAAGTCGACGTTGCTGCGCTGCGTCAACCTGCTGGAGGAGCCGAACGGCGGCAAGATCGTCGTCAACGACACCGAGCTGACCGATCCGGACGTCGACATCGACAGGGCCCGGACGAAGATCGGCATGGTCTTCCAGTCGTTCAACCTGTTCTCCCACCTCACCGTGCTGAACAACCTCACCGTGGCACAGCGCAAGGTGCTCAAGCGCGGGGAGAAGGAGGCGCAGGGGATCGCGCTGCGCAACCTCGAACGGGTCGGGCTGAAGGAGAAGGCCAACGCGATGCCCGCGCAGCTCTCCGGCGGCCAGCAGCAGCGCGCGGCGATCGCCCGCGCGCTGTCGATGGACCCCGAGGTGATGCTGTTCGACGAGCCGACCTCCGCGCTCGACCCGGAGCTCGTCGGCGACGTGCTCGGCGTCATGCGCCAGCTGGCCGACGAGGGCATGACGATGCTGGTCGTGACGCACGAGATGCAGTTCGCCCGCGAGGTCGCCGACAAGGTGATCTTCATGGACGGCGGCTACATCGTCGAGCAGGGCCCGGCGGCCGAGGTGATCGGCAACCCGCAGGAGGAGCGCACGCGCGAGTTCCTGGCCCGCGTGCTCGACCCGACGCACCACGGCCCGAGCGACCCGGTCTAGCCGCGTGGCGAGGGGGAAGGTCGCCGCGGCGGAGGTGCTGCGGGGGCTGTTGGGGGAGAACGACAACTCAGGTGGTGGCGGGTGGAGGTTGCCGCGGCG
>JAVXWK010000573.1:0-5122 GCA_032230575.1 Pseudonocardiales bacterium
TGCGCCAGCCGAAAATGAACATCCGCGCCTCCTGGGTTGGCTGTCCCTTTGACGTCCGGCGTCCCGTTTGAGTTGCAGTGAGCCCGGCAACTTCAGAAGCTGCACAGGTGGACAACCTCCTGAGGCCTGCCGTGTGGCGGTGAGCGCCGGGTTCCTGGCGGAGGGTGTGGAGCGGTCCAAGTTGCTCTACGACGGCGTCCGGTACGACACCGAGACCCACGCGCGCCTCGCGACTGATCCAGTCTGAGGTTCACGTCGCGAACAGCCGGGTAACCGGTGGTGCATGAGCGACGTGCAGGACGAGCTGCTGCGGACTCTGACCAAGGTCGCCAACGCCCTGCGCAGCGCGGAGATCCCGTTCGCGTTGACGGGCGGGTGTGCGGGCTACGCGCGAGGCGGACCGGCGAGCGAGCACGACGTGGATCTGCTGGTGCGTCAGGAGGACGCGACCGAAGCGGTCCGCGTCCTCGTGCAGCGCGGGCTGCGTGCCGCGGAGCCGCCGGAGGACTGGCTGCTCAAGGTCTACGACGGCGACTCGCTGGTGGATCTGCTGTTCCGGCCCAACGAACGCCCGGTCACCGACGAGGTGCTGGCGATGGCCGAGGAGATGCCGGTCGGGTCGGTGATGTTGCCGGTGATGCCCGCGACGTTCGTGCTGATCAGCAAGCTGCTCGTGCTGGACGGGCACCGTTGCGACTTCAGCGAGCTGCTGCCGTTCGCCCGTGCGTTGCGCGAACAGATCGACTGGGAACACGTGCGCGAGGAGACCAAGCACTCGCCGTACGCGGAGGCGTTCCTGGTGCTCATCGAACGCCTGGAGATCATCGGGAGGGGCAATGGAATCCGAGCAGTACCTCGCGGCAAACCTGCGTAGGGCGGTCGCGGAGGACCCCAGAACGGCCGAGCTCGGTGTGCGGGTCACCGTGCGCGGTGATCACGTGATGCTCTCCGGCGACGTGGCGTGCGCGGATCGGCGCAAGGCCCTCGAAGAGGTGCTGCACGAGGCCGCGCCCCAGCTCACGATCTTCAACGACGTGCGCGTGACGCCGGCGGGCGAACCGGAGGGTGAGGAGGACCTGCGATGATCCGGATCGCGGCGGTAGGCGACGTGCATCTCGGCGAGGACATGCGCGGCAGGCTCAGGCCGGCACTCGACAAGGTCGGCGAGCACGCGGACGTCCTGCTGCTCGCCGGCGACCTGACCCGGCACGGCACGGTCGCCGAGGCACAGGTGGTCGCGGACGAGTTCGCGGACCTCTCGGTTCCCGTCGTCGCCGTGCTCGGCAACCACGACCACCAGGACGACAAGCCGCTCGAGGTCACCAAGACGTTGCAGGACAGGGGCATCCACGTCCTGGAAGGCACGACCTTCGAAACGCGGATCAACGGCTGCACGCTCGGCGTCGCGGGTGTGAAGGGGTTCGGCGGCGGGTTCGCGGGCAAGTGCGGGAGCGCGTTCGGCGAGCGCGAGATGAAGGCGTTCATCCAGCACACCTGCGACATCGCGGAGACGCTGGAAAGCGCACTGTCCGATTTGGACACCGATATCAAGATCGCGCTGACCCACTACGCGCCGGTGCCGGACACGTTGCGCGGCGAGCCACCGGAGATCTACCCGTTCCTCGGCTCGTACCTGCTCGGCGAGGCCATCGACGCCACCGGCACGCATCTCGCCGTGCACGGCCACGCGCACTTCGGCACCGAGCAGGGCATGACGCCGGGCGGGGTGCGGGTGCGCAACGTCGCGCAGCCGATCATCCGGTCCGCCTACACCGTCTACGTGATGGAAGGTGCGAACGCATGACCGTCGGCGACTTCGTCGTGCAACGCCTGCGCGACTGGGGTGTCAAGCAGGTGTTCGCGTATCCCGGCGATGGAATCAACGGGATCGTGGCCGCGTTCGGCGAGGCGGACAACGATCCCGCGTTCATCCAGACCCGCCACGAGGAGATGGCCGCGTTCGCCGCGGTCGGCTACGCGAAGTTCAGCGGCGACGTCGGCGTGTGCCTGGCGACGTCCGGCCCCGGCGCGATCCATCTCCTCAACGGCCTGTACGACGCGAAACTCGACCACGTCCCGGTCGTCGCGATCGTCGGTCAGACCGCCCGCACCGCGCAGGGTGGCAGCTACCAGCAGGAAGTCGACCTGCACTCGTTGTTCCGCGACGTGGCCAGCTTCCTGGTCGACGTGAACGTTCCCGAGCAGCTGCCGAACGCGCTGGACCGGGCGATGCGCACCGCTGCTGCCGACCGCGCGCCCGCTGTGCTGATCATCCCGAACGACGTGCAGGAGCAGGAGTACGAGGCGCCCAAGCACGAGTTCAAGTACATCCCGTCGAGCCCGCCGTCGCGGCCTTCTTCTTGTGTCATACCAGCGAACGACGAGGTGCGGCGCGCGGCCGACGTGCTGAACACCGGCTCGAAGGTCGCGATCCTGATCGGTCAGGGTGCGCGTGGAGCCGCCGCTGAGGTGCGCGAGGTCGCCGAGATTCTCGGCGCCGGTGTGGCGAAAGCGTTGCTGGGCAAGGACGTGCTGCCCGACGACCTGCCGTACGTGACGGGCTCGATCGGGCTGCTGGGCACCAGGCCGTCGTACGAGATGATGCGTGACTGCGACCGGTTGCTGATCGTCGGCTCGAACTTCCCGTACTCGCAGTACCTGCCGAAGTTCGGCACCGCTCGGGGCGTGCAGATCGACGTCGACGGCCGCACGATCGGCATGCGCTACCCGACCGAGGTCAACCTCGTCGGCGACGCGCGGGAGACGTTGCGCTCGCTGATCCCGTTGCTGGAGAGCAAGACCGACCGCTCGTGGCGCAACGCGATCGAGGCGAACGTCGAGCGCTGGTGGGAGGTCGTGGAGCGGCAGGCTTCGGTGCCCGCCGACCCGGTCAACCCGATGCTGATCGTCTCGGAGCTGTCGAAACGCCTGCCCGCCAACGCGATCGTCACCGCGGACTCCGGTTCAGCCACGAACTGGTACGCGCGCCTGCTGCGGATCCACGGCAACGTGCGGTCGTCGTTGTCCGGCACGCTGGCCACGATGGGTTGCGCTGTCCCGTACGCGTTGGGCGCGGCGTACGCCCAGCCCAAGCGCCCGTTGATCGCACTCGTCGGTGACGGCGCGATGCAGATGAACGGCATGGCGGAGTTGTTGACGCTGAAGCGTTATGGCATCCGGTGCGTCGTGTGCGTGTTCCACAACAACGACCTCAACCAGGTCACGTGGGAGCTGCGCGCGATGGGCGGCGCGCCGAAGTTCGAGGAGTCGCAAACGCTTCCGGACATCTCGTACGCGGCCTACGCGCGCTCGATCGGCCTGCAGGGCATCGAGGTCGACGCGCCGGACCAACTGGGCCCGGCCTGGGAGACCGCGCTGGCGTCGGAAGGCACTGTCGTGCTCGACGTGCGCTGCGACCCGAACGTGCCGCCGATCCCGCCGCACGCGACGTTCGACCAGATCAAGGACATGACCGAGGCGGTGCTGCGCGGCGATCCCGACGCGTGGGACCTGATGCGCCGCGGTATCAAGACGAAGATCCAGGAGTTGCTGCCGTGAAACTGGGTTACTTCCTCTCGTCCGAAGAACACGGTCCGCGCGACCTGGTCCGCCACGCGCGCATGGCTCAGGAGCACGGCTTCGAGTCGCTGTGGATCTCCGATCACTACCACCCGTGGAACGACGAGCAAGGTCAGTCGCCGTTCGTGTGGGGCACCATCGGCGCGCTGTCCGAAGCGGTCTCGGTGCCGATCACGACCGCCGTCACCTGCCCGATCGTCCGCATCCACCCGGCGGTGATCGCCCAGGCGGCAGCGACGGCGGCCGTGCAGTGCGAGGGCCGGTTCGTGCTCGGTGTGGGCAGCGGAGAGGCGTTGAACGAGCATGTCCTCGGCGATCGGTGGCCGTCCGCCGACGTGCGGCTGGAGATGCTGGAGGAGGCGATCGGCCTCATCCGCACGCTGCACCAGGGTGACGAGGTCACGCACCACGGCAAGCACTACACCGTGGAGAACGCCCGCATCTACACCGTGCCCGAACGCCCGGTGCCGATCTACGTCTCGGCGTTCGGCCCCAAGGCGGTCAAGCTTGCGGCGAAATGCGGTGACGGCTACGTCTGCGTCGGTCCGGCCGGCGATCTGGTGAAGCAGTACCGGTCGGAAGGCGGGCGCGGTCCGGCGCAGAGCGGCCTGAAGGTCTGCTACGCCGAGTCCGAAGCGGACGGTGTGAAGACCGCGCACCGGTTGTGGCCCAACGACGGCCTCCCCGGCGAACTGGCCCAGGTGCTGCCGACGCCGAAGCACTTCGAGCAGGCTTCCGAACTGGTGACGCCGGAGATGATCGGCTCGTCGATCCCGTGCGGACCGGATCCGGAGCGGTACGCGGAGAAGGTGCGGGAGTTCGCCGAGGCCGGTTTCGACGAGCTGTACGTGCAGCAGATCGGCTCGAACCAGCGCGAGTTCTTCGAGTTCTGGGCCAAGGAAGTCGTGCCGCTGCTCGATGTTTAGCGGCAGGTGCGCTGGGCATCCGGTCCTATGAGGAGATTCCTGCGCGAGCACAGCCTGACGCTCGTTTTCGGCGGGCTCTTTCTCGCCGCCCTGGTCGGTCAGTTCTTCGCGGGACACGCCGACTACAACGAGCGTCAGGCTGCGCTCGGTCAGCCGGTGCTGTCGCTGGGCTCCTACCTGTTCTCCGCCGACTTCCTGGTCGACGTCGTCGAGAACTGGCAGTCCGAGTACCTGCAGTTCTTCCTGTACGTCACCGCGACCGTGTGGCTGATCCAGCGCGGCTCGCCGGAGTCGAAGCCCGCAGACAAGGCAGGGCTGGACACGGAAGAGAACCAGCAGCTGGGCCGGTACACGAACGAGGACTCGCCGAAGTGGGCGCGCGTGGGCGGCTGGCGGACCACGTTCTACTCGACCTCGCTCGGTCTCGTGATGCTGGTCCTGTTCCTGTTCTCGTGGACCATGCAGTGGATCGCGGGCTGGTACGCCAACAACTCGGACCCGCTGGCCGAGAAGGTGAGCCTGGGCGGGTACTTCCTGAGCTCCGACTTCTGGAACCGGTCGCTGCAGAACTGGCAGTCCGAGTTCCTCGCGATCGCGTCGATGGCGATCCTCAGCGT
>JAVXWK010000605.1:0-3039 GCA_032230575.1 Pseudonocardiales bacterium
TCGGCTACCTCGCGGTGGCCCTGACCGCGGTTGCGGCCTCGGGCATTGCCCAGGCGCTGGTGACCAAGGTGGGCGTGAAGCCGGCGCTGACCTTCGGCATGAGCATGCTTCTCGCAGGCCTCCTGTACTTCACGCAGATCTCTGTCGGCGGCAGTTACCTGGTCGATCTCCTGCCCGGGTTCCTGCTGGTCGGCGTCGGGCTTGGGTTCGCCTTCGTGCCGGTGTCGATCGCTGCACTGGCCGGGGTGCGGACGGATCAGGCCGGTCTGGCATCGGGCCTCATCAACACCAGCCAGCAGATCGGTGGCGCGCTCGGCGTCGCCATCATGACAACGGTCGCAACCAATAAGACCGGTGATCTGCTCGCCAGTGGCGCCGATCAGCTGCATGCCTTCACCGAGGGCTACAGCCGCGCCTTCCTGGCCGGGGCCGTGTTCGCCGCGATCAGCCTGATTGCGACGCTGGTGGTGATCCGCCAGGTGGAGTTGCCGGACTCCGAGGCCGCCCACTCGCCGGCCGGCTGAGCGGTCGCAGCGAGTGCTGCAGCTATTTCACTTCAGCGAGGACCCGGCCATTGCGGTTTTTGAGCCCCACGTCGCGCCGACGGCCGCGACCGCGGAGCCGTTCGTCTGGGCGGTGGATGCCGAGCACCAGCCGGCGTACTGGTTTCCTCGTGAGTGTCCCCGCGTCGCGATCTGGAAAACCGCGATGACGACGGCGGAGGATTGTGACCGGTTCTTCGCGGATACCGCAGCCGCACGGGTGCAGACCGTCGAGGCGGCGTGGCTCGACCGGCTTTGCCGGGCGGCGATCTGCTCGCCCGTCATGTGGCCGCGGGAATCGACCTGCGGATTGTCCCGTTCCTCTGGCCCTGCACGACGCAGTGGTCGGCTCCACCGCCGGTTTCAGCATGATCCGGATGCGAAACGCCGGGCGGTGAACGAAAGAGGTCAGACCCCTTTCGTTCACGCGCCCGAGCGCGTGCTTCAGGTCGTGGGGCGAATGTTCTGGTTTACGCGGAAGGTGTTCTCCGGGTCGTACGTCGCCTTCGTCTTTGCGAGGCGGTCGTAGTTGTCGCGATAGGTCGCCTGCACGCGCTCCTGGCCCTCGTCCATCATGAAGTTGACGTAGGCGCCACCGGCGGAGTAAGGATGCGTGGCGTCCCAGTAGTCCACCGTCCACTGCCGGATCATGTCCGCGTTGGCCGGATCGGGGTCGACTCCCGCGATCACGCCGGCCCATGTCACGTCGCGGTAGCTGAACGCCGTGTCGCCCGACGCCACGTCGTGAACTGCCCCGTCGATGGGATAGAGGTGCATCGTGGATTTACCGAGGGGCATTTTCTCGCCGAACTCGACGTGGCGCTCGATGGCCGCGTCGGGCAGCTCGCGGATGAAGTCCGCCCGCCAGTACCACTGATCCCCCTTCGGATAGAGCCCGTCGAAGAAGCTGTTCAGCGCCGGGAACGGCACCGAGTGGACTCCGTGCAGCACCGGTTCGACCGCAGCGAGCATCGGCGCCATCGCGTCCGCTGCCTCCTCCTCAGAGCCGGTGTGGCACCAGACGATCGCGGCCATCTTGCGGCCGTGCAGCTCCTCCGGGAAGACCGGCACCGGCGGCACCGTGACCCACGCGAACCAGCCGTTGAGCTCGCGCGGAGCCGCCGGCAGGAAGTCGCGATACGCTCGGAGCACCTCGGCGGCGTCCTCCATCGCCCAGAATGTCGGGCCCGCCTGGACGGTGCTGACCGGGTGCATGCGGAACAGGAACGACGTCACCACGCCGAAGTTTCCGCCCCCGCCGCGCAGTGCCCAGAACAGGTCGGGATGCTCGTCGGCGCTTGTCCGCACGGTTGAGCCGTCCGCGAGCACCACGTCGGCCTCGAGCAGGTTGTCGACTGTGAGGCCGTACGTGCGCGAAAGGTGCCCGATGCCGCCGCCGAGCGTCAGCCCACCCACCCCGGTCGACGAGATGATGCCGCACGGCACTGCCATGCCGGCCTCATGGGTTGCCCGGTCGACGTCGCCCCAGGTGCAGCCGCCGCCGACACGAACCGTGCCGCGCTCGACGTCCACGTCGATGTCCTTCATCAGCGAGAGGTCGATCACGAGGCCGTCGTCGACCGTGCCCAGCCCACCGCCATTGTGGCCCCCGCCGCGCACGGCGATCGGCACGCGGTGGTTCCGTCCGACGGCGATGGCCGCCGCAACGTCGGCCGGTGACGCGCACCGCGCAATCAGCGCCGGCCGGCGGTCGATCATCGCGTTGTAGACGGCGCGCGCTTCGTCGTATCGCGGATCGCCGAACCCGATCAACTCGCCCGCGAAGGGCGAGAGGTCGGCTCGAGCCGATTCCGCGAGTGTCGTGATGGTGCTCATCTTGTCTCCTTGGTCGGATGGTCGTGACACAGACGCTATGCAGGCGTGGGCCGCCTGTCATGACCGGGATTGACTGTTTTGTCACACCTGCTGCGTCCGTGCGATGATCAGATCTGACTAGTGCGTCCTCTTGTCCCCACGCAGCAGCAGCTTCCCGGGCCCCTTCGGCTGCGCCCGTCGTTTCCGTTCGTCGGCCGGCCCCGCGAGCTCGCCGTCCTGCGCTCGCTGCTTCCGCTTGCAGACGGGGAAGGCCGGAGGATCGCGCTGATCGGCGGGGAGGCCGGTTCCGGCAAGACCCGCCTGGTTCGCGAGTTCGCCCACGAAGCGGCGGCTGACGGGGCGCTCGTTCTCCACGGCGGTTGCGATGCCGTCGTGCGGACGCCCTACCGGCCCATCGTGGAAGCGCTCGACCATCTCGTCCGGGTCTCCGACCTGTCGGAGCTGATGGAGGACCTTGGGCCAGGGCGGGGCGAGCTGCGGCGTCTACTGCCCGACCTGTCCGCCTACGCGGGGCCGCTCCCGGAGCCCATCGCCGCAGATCAGGACACCGAGCGCCACCGGCTCCACGCGGCGGTGACCGACTTCCTCGTGGCAGCGAGCCTCCGGCGGCCGCTGCTCGTGGTGGTCGAGGACGGTCACTGGGCCGACAGGCCATCGCTCC
>JAVXWK010000606.1:0-8663 GCA_032230575.1 Pseudonocardiales bacterium
AGCCGTGACGAGTAGCTGTGCACCAGCGCACGCGGATCGCCGGGCAGGTTCTCGCCCCACAGCGCGTCCACCAAGCGGTCCACGGACACGGCGGTGCCCGCCGCCAGCGCGAGCACCGCGAAGAGCGTCCGCTGCCGGGGCGAGCCGAGCTTGAGCCGTTCGTCGCCCACCCACACGTCGACGGAACCCAACAGCGTGATCCTCAGCACCGCCACCACCCCCACATGATCCAGGAGGACGGCCGACCACACGAGGAGGTTGCGCAGGCCCCGCGAGATACGCCTGATCAGTGCAA
Source organism: Pseudonocardiales bacterium (assembly GCA_032230575.1). Classification (GTDB taxonomy): domain Bacteria; phylum Actinomycetota; class Actinomycetes; order Mycobacteriales; family Pseudonocardiaceae; genus Lentzea. The sequence continues at coordinate 296 of JAVXWK010000606.1, forward strand.
ACGCCTTCACTTAGGACGGGCGTCCCATTCCGCTTAGACTCGCGGTCATGGCTGCTCCAACGACACTGCCGTCGGCCCTGGCTGACGCCGTGCGCGACGAATCGTCGCTGCGGCGCTTCCTGCACGGGCTCCCCGGCGTCGACCAGGTCGGCGTCGAGCAACGAGCCGCGGGCCTCGGCACGCGGAGCATCAAGAAGGCCTCCAAGCTGCACGCCATCGACCTGGCGATCAGCATGGTCGACCTGACCACGCTGGAAGGCGCGGACACGCACGGCAAGGTGCGCAGCCTGGCCGCGAAGGCGAAGCGGCCCGACCCCGAGCGGCCCGAGGTGCCGCGGGTGGCGGCGGTGTGCGTCTACCCGGACATGGTCAAGACGGCGGCCGACGAGTTGCGGGGCACCGGCATCAACATCGCCAGCGTCGCGACGGCGTTCCCCAGCGGCCGCAGCACGATGGACATCAAGCTGGCCGACACGCGGTTCGCCGTCGAGCAGGGCGCGACCGAGATCGACATGGTGATCGACCGGGGTGCCTTCCTGAGCGGCCGCTACGGCGAGGTGTTCGAGGAGATCGTCAAGGTCAAACAAGCCTGCGGGGACACGCACCTCAAGGTCATCCTCGAGACCGGCGAGCTCGTGACGTACGACAACGTCCGCCGCGCGTCCTGGCTCGCCCTGCTGGCGGGTGGTGACTTCATCAAGACGTCGACCGGCAAGGTACAGCCCGCCGCGACGTTGCCGGTCACGCACGTGATGCTGCAGGCCGTGCGGGACTGGAAGAACCAGACCGGCGAGCTGCGCGGGGTGAAGCCCGCCGGCGGCATCCGGACCACCAAGGACGCGATCAAGTACCTGGTGGCGGTGCACGAGGTGGCCGGGCCCGAGTGGCTCGACCCGCACCTGTTCCGGTTCGGTGCCTCGACGTTGCTCAACGACCTGCTCATGCAGCGGCGGACTCAGTTGGACGGCCACTACAGCGGCCCGGACTACGTGACGGTGGACTGAAGACATGTGGGAATACGCCCCCGCGCCCGAGTCGCGGGACATCGCGAACCTCAAGCCGAACTACCGGATGTTCGTCGACGGCAAGTTCGTCGAGGGCTCCGGCGAACCGCTCAAGACCATCAACCCGGCCACCGAAGAGGTGCTGGCGGAGGTCTCGACCGCAAGCCAGTCCGATGTGGACACCGCGGTCAAGGCAGCACGACGCGCCTACGACCGCGTCTGGTCGAAGATGCCCGGCAGCGAGCGGGCCAAGTACATCTACCGGATCGCGCGGCAGATCCAGGAACGCGCGCGTGAGCTCGCGGTGCTGGAGTCGCTCGACAACGGCAAGCCGATCAAGGAGTCGCGCGACGTCGACGTGCCCACGGCGGCGGCGCACTTCTTCTACCACGCGGGCTGGGCGGACAAGCTCGGCTACGCGGGCTACGGGCCGGACCCGAAGCCGCTGGGCGTCGCGGGACAGGTGATCCCGTGGAACTTCCCGCTGCTGATGGCCGCGTGGAAGATCGCGCCCGCGCTCGCGTGCGGCAACACCGTCGTGCTCAAGCCGGCCGAGACCACGCCGCTGACCGCCCTGGTGCTGGCCGAGATCATCCAGCAGTGCGACCTGCCGCCGGGCGTCGTCAACATCATCCCGGGCGCCGGTGACGTCGGTGCGGCGATCACCGAGCACGGTGACGTGAACAAGGTGGCGTTCACCGGGTCGACCGAGGTCGGCAAGATCATCCAGGGCAAGCTCGCGGGCACCGGCAAGAAGCTCACGCTGGAGCTGGGCGGCAAAGCCGCCAACGTCGTGTTCGACGACGCGCCGCTCGACCAGGCCGTCGAGGGCATCGTCAACGGCATCTTCTTCAACCAGGGCCACGTCTGCTGCGCCGGATCGCGTCTGCTGGTGCAGGAGTCCATCGCGGACGAGCTGCTCGCGAAGCTGCAGACCAGGATCAACACCCTGCGCGTCGGCGACCCCCTGGACAAGAACACCGACGTCGGCGCGATCAACTCGCGCGAGCAGCTCGTCAAGATCAAGGAGCTGACCGAGTCCGGCGAGGCCGAGGGCGCCCAGCGGTGGACGTCGTCGTGCCCGTTGCCGGACAAGGGTTTCTTCTTCGCCCCGACGGTGTTCTCCAACGTGTCGCAGGCGATGCGGATCGCCCGCGAGGAGATCTTCGGCCCGGTGCTGTCCGTGCTGACGTTCCGCACGCCCGAGGAGGCCGTGGCCAAGGCGAACAACACGCCGTACGGCCTGTCCGCGGGTGTCTGGACGGAGAAGGGTTCGCGGATTCTCTGGATGGCGCAACGGATGCGCGCCGGCGTGGTGTGGTCCAACACGTTCAACCGCTTCGACCCGGCCGCGCCGTTCGGCGGGTACCAGGAGTCGGGCTTCGGCCGTGAGGGCGGCCGCACCGGTCTGGAGGCCTACCTCGATGTCTGATCGCGTCTCGGTCGCGAAGACCTACAAGCTCTACATCGGCGGCGCGTTCCCGCGTTCCGAGTCGGGTCGCAGCTACCCCGTGACCGACTCGAAGGGCACCTTCCTCGCGAACGCCGCGCAGGGTTCCCGCAAGGACGCCAGGGACGCGGTCACCGCCGCCCGCAAGGCTTTCGGCAGCTGGTCCGGTGCCACGGCCTACAACCGCGGCCAGGTCCTGTACCGGGTGGCCGAGGTGCTGGAGGGCCGCCGCGAGCAGTTCATCACCGAAGTGGCCCAGTCCGAAGGTGTCCAGCTCAAGAAAGCTCAGTCCCTTGTGGACAGCGCGATCGACCGCTGGGTCTGGTACGCGGGCTGGACGGACAAGATCGCGGCCGTGCTGGGGTCCTCGAACCCCGTTGCCGGGCCGTACTTCTCGTTCTCCACGCCGGAACCGACGGGTGTGGTCGCGGTGCTCGCGCCGCAGCAGTCGTCGTTGCTGGGCCTCGTTTCCGTGATCGCGCCGGTGATCGCTTCCGGCAACACCTGCGTGGTCATCACCTCGCAGGACCGTCCGCTGCCCGCGATCACGCTGTCCGAGGTGCTCGCCACCAGCGACGTGCCCGGCGGTGTCGTCAACATCATCACCGGCCGGACCGCGGAGATCGCGCCGTGGCTCGCATCGCACGCGGACGTGAACGCGCTGGACCTCACCGGCGCGCCCGAGTCGCTCAGGGCAGACCTGGAGCGGTCCGCGGCCGGCACGGTGAAGCGCGTGCTGCGCAACAAGGTCAGCGAGGACTTCGGGCAGGTTCCCGACCTGTCGCGGATCCGCGCCTACCTCGAGACGAAGACGGTCTGGCACCCCACAGGCGTCTAAGCAAAACGATGAACGGCGCTTTTGTGCACCTGAGGTGGACAAAAGCGCCGTTCATCGTTTTCACGAGTTGACCAGGCCCGCTCGCCACGCCCACGAGGCGATCCCGACGCGGTTCTTCACGTTGAGCTTGGTTTGGACGGACGCCAGGTGCGTCTTCACCGTCGACAGCGACAGGAAGAGCTCCGACGCGATCTCCTGGTTGCTGAGCCCGCGCGCCACCTCCCGCACGACGTCCTGCTCGCGCGCGGTCAGCAGCCCCAGGTCGGGCCGCTGAGCCGGGCGCGAGAAGTGCTCCAGCATCCGCACCGTCACCTGCGGCGAGATCAGCGCGTTGCCCTGCGCCGCCGCCCGCACCGCCTCGACCAGCAACGCCGGTCCCGCGTCCTTGGTCAGGAAGCCCGAAGCGCCGTTCTCCAACGCCGTGTGCACGTACTCGTCCAGGTCGAACGTGGTCACCACGACGACCTTGGTCGAGCCCGAGATCTTCTTGGTGACCTCGAGGCCGTCCAGTCCCGGCATGCGGATGTCGAGCAACGCCACGTCCGGCTTGAGCTCGCGGACAGCGGTCACCGCCGCCACGCCGTCGGGCACGTCCGCGACCACCGTGATGTCCGGCTGCTTCTCCAGGATCATCCGGAAACCGACGCGGACCATCTCCTGGTCGTCGGCGATGAGAACTGAGATCACTTAGTCCCTTTCAGGGGTAGCTCCGCGAGGACCTGCCAGCCGTTCTCCCGCGGACCTGCGGAGAACAGGCCGCCGAGCAGGTCGACCCGCTCACGCATGCCTACGAGACCGTATCCACCCTGGTTCAGCTCATGTGGCTGACCGTCGTCGGCAACGATCACGCGCAGCGCGCCACCCTGCGTCCTGGAGATCTCCACGTCGATCATCGTCGGGGACACCGCGTGTTTGTGCACGTTGGTGAGCGACTCCTGGACCAGGCGCAACACCGAGCGGCCGAGCTCCGGCGGCACCTCGTCGGGCAGGTCGATGCGCAGCCGTGTCTCGAAACCGAGCTCGCGGGTGCGTTCGACGGTCGAGATCACGTCGGCGGCCAGGTCGGTCGTGGCGATCTCGTTCTCGCCCTGGCGCAGGGTGCCGACCATGCGCCGCATCGCGCCCAGGGCTTCCGTGCCCGATCGGACAATGCCGGGCAGCAGCCGGTGGGCGGCGTGAGGGTCGTCGTCGGAGACCTCCAGCGCGGCCTGGGCCTGCACGAGCATGCCCGTGACGTGGTGGGCGACCACGTCGTGCAGCTCGCGGGCCAGCGCGATTCGTTCTTCCTTCTGGGCGTCGGTGACGGCGGCGGCGATCAGGCGGCCGCTCTCGGTGTCGCGGGCGCGGAAGTACAGGCCGGTGCCGACCGCCATGAAGCCCAGCACGAGCGAGCCGAGCATCTCGTTGTAGTTGCTGGACGAGAGCCAGTTGTCGCGGATGAGTGCCGCGAAGAAGCTCACGGCCATCAGCGAGCCCACCGACCACGCGGCGGCGCGGCGCGGTTCCTCGCGCACGATGACGGCCGTGAGGACCAGGCACGCGGCGGTCTCGGCGACGGTCAGCGGGCTCAGGATCGTGGGCAGGTTCACGTCGAACAGCCGGATGACGAACGACGCCACGAAGATCGACGCCACGGTCACCGGGATGGCGAAGGCACGCGACTTGAACGACGTGACGGCCGCGATGCACGGCGGCACGCTGAGCAGCCACACCAGTGCCTCGCTGCTGCCCGGCCCGTTCATCAGCACGAGCTCACCGAGCATCAGCAGCGCCAGAGCGGCGGCGATCGGCCATTGGCCCCGATGACTGTCCACGACAGACAACGGTAGGACCATCACACCCCTCCGGCCTCGGTCATCCGGCTGATCCGGTGTGTCGTCAAGGCTGAGGTTTTACGGCGCCGCGACCGGCACCTTGAATGCATGAATTCGGTTCTGGCCGCTCGTGGCCTGGTCAAGACCTACGGCGACGTGCACGCGCTCGCCGGGGTGGACATCGACATCTCCGCCGGGGACGTGCTGGCGGTCGTCGGTCCGTCCGGCTCCGGCAAGACGACGCTGCTGCACGTGCTGTCCGGCATCCTGCGTGCCGACGGCGGCGAGGTGTTCCTCGACGGACGCGCGATCGGCGAGCTGAACGAGACAGGCCGCAGCGAGCTGCGCCGGACGGCGTTCGGGTTCGTGTTCCAGTCGGGCATGCTCGTCGCGGAGCTGACCGCAGAGGAGAACGCCGCCCTGCCCATGCTGCTGGCCGGACGTTCGCGCGAGGAGTCGCTCGGCGCGGCCCGGCTGTGGCTCGCCCGGCTGGGCCTGCAGGGCATGGAGAAGCGGCGGCCGGGTGAGCTGTCCGGCGGGCAGGCGCAACGGGTCGCGATCGCGCGGGCGTTGGCGCACCGGCCGCGGGTGATCTTCGCGGACGAGCCGACCGGCGCTCTCGACACGCGGACCGGCCAGGAGATGATGACCGCCCTGTTGCAGGCCGCCGAGGAGACCAACGCGGCGGTCGTGATCGTCACGCACGACAAGGCGATCGCCGATCGGGCGTTGCGCGTGGTCGAGATCCAGGACGGCCGGATCGCCCAGAAGATCGACACGGGGGTGTCCGCGTGAGGATCGCTCTCGCGGTGCTGCGCAGGGACCGGCGCAGCCAGGTGGCCACCGTGCTGGTCGCGCTCGGCGTGATGATCGCGGTGTCGCTGGTGCTGTGGCTCGTCGCGGCACCCAACGGCCTGCAGGCGCGGGCGGACCGCACGGCGTGGCGTGACGTCATGGGACAGGGCAACGAGGGAGCCATTTCCGTTGCGGTGAACAAGGACTCGTTCGACGGCAAGCTCATCGAACGGTTCGACGTCGCACGCAACAAGCAGGGCGATGTGCCGGTGGCCAAGGGAATCGCGAAGTTCCCGGAAGCCGGCGAGGTGCTGCTGTCCCCCGCGCTGTCCGATCTCGTCCGCAGCACACCCGCTGAGAAGCTCGGGAATCGCTTTCCGGGCAAGCAGATCGGCGAACTCGGGCCGGAAGCGCTGAAGTACCCCGGCGAGCTCGTCGCGCTCATCGGGCACGACAAGATCGAGAACGGGTTCCAGGTCGATGGCCTGGCCGGCGGCGCGGGCTCGTACCGCGACGACTACCACGGCATGCTCTACCTGCTCACGCGCGTCGGACTCGTGGTGCTCGTCGTGCCGTGTCTCGTGCTGGTCGCCTCGGCCGCGCGACTGACTGCGGCGAAACGGGAACGACGCTTGGCCGCGCTGCGGTTGGCCGGAGCCAGCCCGCGTCAGGTCGTGATCATGACCGCCGTCGAGACCGCGGTCGGCGCGGTCGTCGGCAGCGTGCTCGGTGTGGTGCTGGCGCAGCCGTTCAGCCACATCACCGCGAAGATCCCGTGGGAGGGCGGCATCTGGTATCCGGGCGACTTCGTGCCCTCGGTCCCGGTCGTGGTCGCGGTGGCCGTGCTCGCTCCGGTGCTGGTCATCGCGGCGGCGATCATGGGACTACGGCGCGTCGTCAGCAAACCGCTCGCCGCCGAGGAGAAGCGCAAGGTGCGGTCGTGGCGGCTGCTGATGATCGCCGGGGCGCTGGGCGTGTTCTTCCTCGGGATCATGTACGCGCAGGAGGCCGGCGGCGACAGCCAGTTCACCGTGGTGCTGCTGGGACTCGGCGCGGTGGCGTTCGCACTGGTGCTGGCCGGACCGGTGGTGACGGCGTGGGTCGGCCGGTTCTTCGTCGCACGCTGGCACAAGCCGTCGACCTTGCTGGCGGGACGGCGGTTGTCGGGTGATCCGGTCGCCGCGTTCCGCGGCTCGGCCGGTGTGGTGATCGCGGTGTTCACCGGCTCGATGGCGCTGACCATGTTGCCCGGCTTGGAAAGTCAGGTGCCGTACCGCGACTCGACGTGGAACGAGAACGCGATCGTGGCGGAGCAGGTGACGCACGACGTGACGCCGTTGCGCCTGCAGACCTCGGCGCCGATCGTCACGATGCTGGACGGCACGGTCTCGACGGGCAAGGACGCTGACTACGGCTCGTACGTCCTCGTCGGCAAATGCGCGGACGTCGCGAAGGTCCTGAACGGCCTGTCGTGCAAGCCGGGACCGGCCGTGTACGCGTACTCGAAGCTCCAGGGCGACCAGTTCAAGTCGGGCTCCGCGTCGAAGGGAACCGTCACGGCGAAGCTGCCCGCCGAGTACGAGACGCGACCGTTCGGCGGCTCCGGCCGGATCAGCGCGGTGATCGACCCGGAGTTGCTGCCGGGTGTGGAGGGCAACGTGACGATGGTCGGCGTGCCGACGACCGCCGAGAACCGGGACGCCGTGCACACCGCGTTGATCGGCACGCTGCCGGGCGTGCGGCTGGTGGACGGCGAGCAGCGGGAGCTCTACGGCGACACGCTGATGGAGGACCTGGAGCGGGCCACGATCATCGGCTTGTCGATCGCGGCGGTGCTCGGCGGTATCGGCGCGGCGGTGGCGGCGGCCGGTTCCGTGATCGACCGCAGGCGCACTTTCGGTGCGTTGATCGCCGGCGGAACACCAATTCGTGTGCTGGGTCACGCATTGCGCCGCGAAGTAATGCTGCCCGTGTTCGCGGTCACAATCGCGGCGTGCGGTGCGGGCATTGTCGTGGGCCTCGGATTGCTCACTCTGGCGCGCGGACTGGTGGGTCACGGCGAAATGCCGCTGACGCCGTGGGTGCTCGCCCCGATAGGCGCCGGGATGGTGGTTGCGCTGGTAGCGGCCCTGGCGTGCGGACCGGTACTACGGGGCATCAGCCCACGGGATTACGCGGCCGAGTAGTACTCGGCCGGAAGTACGAGGATGAGACTGGCCCTCAGCGCGATGTGCGCGGAGGGCCATTTTCATACGTTGTATTCATGACGAATGCACAGCTCGCGAGCATCCAGTGGGGCCTTTTCCTGTCGGTCGTCTTCCTGCTGCCGCAGCTGTTCTTCCGTCAGCTCACGTGGCGCAGCGCGACCATCACCACGTACGCGAGCATGCTGTTCGCCGCGACGTTCCTGCCCATGCAGACCGTGCCGCCGCGCCAGGCCGTGCAGCTCGTGCCGTTCCAGTGGATC
>JAVXWK010000611.1:0-2948 GCA_032230575.1 Pseudonocardiales bacterium
CGATTGCCTCGATCATTGGTTTTCCCCTCTCGGTGACAGGGGAAACTCTCCCGCCAGGAGGGGGCCGGCCACATCGCCCAGCAGTCTGCGACGACCGTCAACTTCAGTCGTGCTGTGCCCCTACCTCAGTCGTAGTTGAATGCTTCTCATGGGTTACACGGAAGCTCCAGACGGCTGGTGGCGCGAGTTCGTCCAGGCCTTGCCCGCGCGCACCGGCAAACTAGCCGTCACCCGCAAGGACGGCAGCCCGCACGTCGCGCCGGTGTGGGTGGACCTGGACGGCCCGGACCTCGTCTTCCTGACCGCGCGCGACACGATCAAGGGCAAGTCGATCCTGCGCGACGGCCGCGTGGCCCTGTGCTTCGACGACGAGACGCCGCCGTTCAACTTCGTGACCATCACCGGCCGCGCGCAGGTCGACGAGGACCCCGAGCAGCTCAAGTACTGGGCCGGGCGCACCGCGGCCCGCTACATGGGAGCCGACCAGGCAGACGCCTACGCCGACCGCAACGGCGTGCCCGGCGAGATGGTCGTCCGGGTGAAGATCGACAAGATCGTCGCGAAGAACAACATCTCGGACTAGGCCGGGAAGAACCGCGAAAGCGCTTGCGCAGCACCGTCCTCCAGCACGGTCGCGGTCACGGCGTCGGCTACCGCCTGCACGGTCGCCGGCGCCTGCCCCATCGCGATGCCGTGTGCGGCCCACTGCAACATTTCGACGTCGTTGGAACCGTCGCCGATCGCGAGCGTGTCGTCCGCGCTGATCCCCAATTCCAGCCGCAACTCCTCGAGCGCCCAGCCCTTCGTGATGCCCTCGGGCACCACCGTCAGCCATGCCTCGGTGTGGTCGACGTGCCACGAGACGCCCGGCAGTTCCAGCTCACGCACGGCGAACGCCAGCTCCGGCGGCGTGTGGTCGAGCCAGCGCATCACCAGCCGCGCGGTCGGGGTCGCGGCCATCTCGTCGAACGTCGCGTCGGTCGCGATGCCCCAGAGGTCGTTGGGCAGGAACCTGCCCAGGGAGAGGCTGCCGACGCCGGTCTGCTCCACCGCGAACACCGAGCCGGGCAACAGCGCCTGCAACGTCTTGATCGTCGGGCCGGGATCGAACGTGGTGCGCTTGAGGATCTCGTCGCGCGCCGGGTCCCACCACACCGCGCCGTTCGAGCACAGCGCCAAAGAAGCAGGCACCTGCGGGGCGATCGGTGTGGTGCCGACGAGGCTGCGGCCGGTACACAGCACGACGTGCGCACCGTGCTCGGCTGCGCGCGCGACGGCTGCTTTCACTGCGGGAGAGATGTCGTTCGAGCCGACAGCGGTCAAGGTTCCGTCGATGTCCAGCGCTACCAGTCGCGGTCTCCAGTTCACGTGACGCCACCCTATGCGAAGGATAGTGAACTGTGATTCACTAATGGGGTGGCACGGCCGAGAACCATCTCCGACGAACAGATTCTGAGCGCGACCGCGACGGTCATCGACCGGCGCGGCCCGGAGTTCACGGTCGCGGACGTGGCGGCGCAGGCCGGGGTGTCGGTCGGCGCGGTGGCCAAGCGGTTCGGGTCGAAGAGCGGCCTGCTGCAGGCGTTGACGCGGGCCGGCACGGAAGAGGTCAGGAACCGGATGCGCGAGGCGGGCACGGTCAAGGAAGCCCTCATGACCTGGTTCGACCGGCTGGCCGATCCGGCAACGGCCACGAACAACCTGGCGCAGCTGGGTGTCGACCTCATCGACCCCGAACTGCGCGCGCTGCTGGCGAAGCACTACGCGGTGCTGGAGTCGGAGCTGGAGATCCTTTGCGCGGCGGAGAACCTGCCGCCGAACGCGGCTCGCGTGCTGGCCGCGCTGGTGTACGGGATCGCGATGGACTGGTCGATCAGGCCACGCGGAGAACTCCTGGCACGCATGGAGGAAGACATCGATCTGGTGCTGAAGGGGATGCGCTGATGGCAACCTGGGCCGAGTTCGCGGCCGAGCAACCCGACCTCGCCGCGTTCACGCAGGGCAGGTTCGCGGCGGACCGCCACGCGTTGATCGCGACCCTGCGCAAGGACGGCTCACCGCGGATCAGCGGTGTGGAGCCGGACTTCACGCGCGGTGAGCTGTGGGTCGGCATGATGCTCGACTCGCTGAAGTCGCGTGATCTGCGGCGCGACCCGCGCTTTTCGTTGCACTGCAACACGACCACGGCCTCGATGACCGCGGCGGGTGACGCGAAGATCAGCGGGACGGCCGAGTTCTGGACCGAGAAGGACGACTACCTCAAGGACCTGTACGACCGCACCGGGTGGATGCCGGAGGGCGGCGAGCTCGACCTGTTCCGGCTCGACGTCACCGAGGTCGTGTCGATCACCGTCGAGGGCGACGAGATGGTGGTCGTGTCCTGGCACGAAGGAAGGGGAATTCGGCGTGTCGCGAAGAAGTGAGCCCGACCTGAGCGGGAAGGTCGCCGTCGTCACGGGTGCCACGAGAGGTGCGGGCCGGGCGATCGCGGTCGAGCTGGGCGCGGCCGGTGCGACGGTGTACGCGGCAGGACGCACGACGCGCACGCAGCAGTCCGAGGTCGGCCGTGCCGAGACGATCGAGGACACCGCGGACCTGGTCACCGCGGCCGGCGGCAAGGGAGTCGCCGTCCGCTGCGACTTCACGAATCCGTCCGATGTGGACGCTCTCGCCGCGCGCCTGGACAAGCTCGACATCTTCGTCGACAACGCGTGGGGCGGTGAGTACCTCGTCGAGTGGGGCAAGTTCTGGGAGCACGACCTCGACCGCCAGCTGCACATGTGGCGCAACGGCGTCGAGACGCACCTCGTGGCGTTGCACAAGCTGATGCCGCTGGTGATCCGGTCCGACGACGGGCTCGTGGTCGAGGTGACCGACGGCGAGGACGGCGAGGCGTACTTCGTGAACCTCAGCTACGACGCGGTGAAGAACACCGTGCGGCGGTTCGG
>JAVXWK010000659.1:0-5497 GCA_032230575.1 Pseudonocardiales bacterium
GCGCGGCGGTGCTGGCCGCGAGCCGCGAGCAGGGTCTGGAGGGTGTGGTCGCGAAACGGCTGGACGCCACCTATCAGCCGGGTCTGCGGTCGCCCGTGTGGCGCAAGATCACCGACCTGATGGCGCAGGAGGTGGTGATCGGCGGCTGGCGGTTGGGTGAAGGCAAGCGTGCCGGTGTGGTGGGGGCGCTGTTGCTGGGTATCCCCCAGGACGGCGGGCTGGCGTTCGCCGGTTCGGTGGGGACGGGGTTCAACGACGCGGAGCTGGCGGTGCTGACGCCGCGGTTGAAGGCGTTGGCGCGCAAGAAGTCCCCGTTCGTGACGGAGATGCCGCGGGAACGGTCGAAGGGTGCGTTGTGGGTGGAGCCGGAGCTGGTGGCGGAGGTGGTGTTCCGGCAGTGGACGCCGGATGGGCGGATGCGGTTTCCGGCGTGGCGGGGGCTGCGGCCGGACAAGGCGCCTGAGGAGGTGCGTCGCGTTGAGCAGTGATGCGACTGTGCGGGTCGAGGGCCGGGTGTTGAAGCTGACGAACCTGGACAAGGTGCTGTATCCGGAGTTCGGGTTCACCAAGAGCGAGATCATCGACTACTACACGCGGATCGCCCCGGTGCTGCTCCCGCATCTCAAGGACCGTCCGGTGACGCTCAAGCGCTACCCGAACGGGGTGGACGGGAAGTGGTTCTTCGAGAAGAACGCGCCGGAGCACCGTCCGGACTGGGTGCGGACGATGCGGCTGGAGTCGCCGGGCAGTTCGAAGGGCAACGAGACCGTCAACTACGTGATGGTGGACGAGCTGGCGACGTTGGTGTGGCTGGCGAACCTGGCGGCGCTGGAGTTGCACGTGCCGCAGTGGACGGTGGGGCCGCGCGGGGGCAAGCGGGATCCTGATCTGCTGGTGTTCGATCTGGATCCGGGTGCGCCGGCGTCGGTGGTGGAGTGTTGCCGGGTCGCGGAGCAGGTGCGGATGGTGCTGGACGACGACGGCGTGGACTCGTGGGCGAAGACGTCGGGCAACAAGGGCATGCAGGTGTACGCGTATGCCCCGGCGAAGGACACCTCGGAGTACGCCAAGGAGATCGCGCAGCGGCTGGCGCGGGAGCATCCGAAGCTGGTGGTGGCGACGATGGCGAAGGCGGCGCGGACCGGGAAGGTGTTCATCGACTGGTCGCAGAACAACCCGGCGAAGACGACGGTGGCGCCGTACTCGTTGCGCGCGCGGGAGCGGCCGGCGGTGTCGACGCCGTTGACGTGGGACGAGGTCGAGGACTGTGAGGTCGCCGAGGAGCTGGTGTTCACGGCGGACGAGGTGCTGGAGCGGGTGGATTCGGCGGGTGACCTGTTCGGTAGTTGATGTTCTGGTCGACTGCCTATGTTGGGGGATGCCGTGAAGATCGAGCTGGCTGACTACGACCCTGCCTGGGTGGAACGGATCATTCTGCGGGCGCTGGCCTGATCACCGGCTCAGGTCGATCTTGCCGTGGCGCAGGACGTCGAGCTTGAACTGCAGGGCTGTGGTGGCGGAGTTGTGCACGGCGCTGGAGATGGCTGCTCTGGCGTTCTCGTCGCGGTGGTCGGGGTCGCGGTAGGTGTAGGGGATCTCGTTGGCGGCGAGGGTGGCGGTCGTGGTGACGCTGCACAGGATCGTGCGGGTGGTGAGGTCGGCGATGACGGCTTCGGCGCTCGCGGTGGCGCTGGTGAACGTGAGGGCGTCGGCGGGACCGATGTCGACGTTGAACGTGCGGGTGACGACGACGTAGCGGATGCGTGAGAGAGCGTCGACGTATGGCTCGTAGTCGCGGTCGGCGGGCATGTAGTCGTTGAAGTTCTGTCTCAGGAGGATGAGCAGTGGGTTGTCGCCGGTGGGGTCGGTCAGCTGCTGCGGAGTGAGCACGACGGTGTTGCCGGCATCGCTGGGGTACTGCTGCTGCCGGATGTCGCGGTGGTCGAAGAGTTGTTGCCCCTCGGGAACGCCTGGGCAGCCGGTGTCGCGGATCTGTCCTTCCGGTGGCAGCACTTGGGAGATGTCGTGCAGCGCTGTGCGGATGTCCTGGAACCGGTCGGCGTGGCGGAGGTGGACGTCGCGGACCGTGTCCTGGGTGAGGTACCAGGTCGTCGCCGCGGCGATGACGGCCAGGGCCAGGAGGTTGCGCCACACGGTCGTGACCGTAGGACGCTCAGCTGGGACTGGTCCCGAATCGGCGGCGGTAGGCGGACGGGGTCAGGCCGGTCTCGCGGCGCATCAACGCTCGCAGGTTCGCCGCCGTGCCGAGTCCGGTGCGGCGGGCGACGACGTCGAAGCGCTGTTCGCCCAGTTCGATCAGGCGGCAGGCGAGGGTGACGCGTTCGCCGGTGAGCCACGCGAGCGGTGTGGTGCCGAGCTGGGCTTGGAAGCGGCGGTGCAGGGTCGCGGGGCTGACCGCGGCGCGTGCCGCGAGGTCGGTGACGGTGAGGGCGGTGTCGAGGTGTTGCTGTGCCCAGGCCATCACCGGTGCCAGTGACTCGTCCGGCAGATCGGGGACCGGCCGTTCGACGAACTGCCGTTGGCCGCCGTCGCGGTGGGCGGCGAAGACGAGCCTGCGGCTCACGGCGTTGGCGATCTCGGCGCCGTGGTCGCGGCGGACGATGTGCAGGCCGAGGTCGAGCGCGGCCGCGCTGCCCGCGGCGGTGAGGATGTCGCCGTCGTCGACGAACAGCACGTCCGGTTCGAGCTGCACCTGCGGGAACCGGGCGCGGAAGTCCTCGGCCCACTGCCAGTGCGCGGTGGCGCGGCGCCCGTCGAGCACGCCTGCCTCGGCGAGGGTGAAGGCGCCGCTGCAGAAGCCGACGAGCCGGGTGCCGCGGGTGTGGGCGGCTCGGATCGCGTCGAGGACGGCAGGGCGTCGGGGTGCCTCGACGTTGGGGCGGTTCGGCACGATCAGGGTGTCGGCGTGCTCGGCGGTGTCGAGTCCCGCGACGCCGGTGAGGGTGAAGAACCCGTCGCGCATGAGGGTGTCCGGTTCGGGTGAGCAGAGCTGGAAGTCGTACAGGTCGCGGCCGATCTCCGGGCGGCGCAGGCCGAAGATCTCGGTGGCGCAGCCGAGCTCGAACGGGTTGGAGTTCTCGTCGACGATCACGACGACCCGATGCGAGGATTCTTGCGACATGTGCGATTCCTAGCAGTCACGCCGTGTGCGGGCCAGCAGCGAGGCTTGGTCTCGTGACCAACGAACCCATCGCTCTCGACAAAGCCCTGGCCTCGTTCGACGCCCTGTGGAGCCCTCGCATCGTCACGCACGTGAACGACTACGACGTGCGGGTGGCGAAGGTCGAGGGCGAGCACGTCTGGCACGTCCACGACGACACCGACGAGTTCTTCCTGGTGCTCGACGGTGAACTGCGCATCGGGCTGCGCGAGCCCGCCGGGGAACGCACGGTGGTGCTGGACAAGGGCTCGGTGTTCACCGTGCCGCGCGGGACGTTCCACCAGCCGTCCGCGCCGTCGGGTGCGCGGATCCTGCTGTTCGAGCCGACCGGCACGGTGTCGACCGGTGACCGTCACGAGGACATCCCGGACCACGTGGACACGACCGAGGGACACGCCCTGGCCTGAGGCGGGGAGGGGACCGTCACGGCCCCCTCCCCTGTCATGTCAGCCCAGGCGGCAGGCCGACAGGATGATCTCCTGGCCGAGCAGCGTGCGGACGCGGACGGCGTTCTGGATCAGCTGGCCGTTGGGTCCGGTCGCGGTCTCGTTCAGGTGCACCGTGGCGACGCCGGGGATGCCGATGGTGGCGGGCCCGGTGCCGATCGGCTGGCCGTTGAGCGTGCCGACCTTGGACGAGCCGACGATGCCGCTCGCGTCACTCACGCACGACGCCTCGACGGCGTTGAGCTTGATCGCGCCACCGAGCAGCGTCGCTCCCTCGACCCGTGCCGACGCGACGGTGCGGCCGGTGTCCGGGTCCAGGGTGCAGTCGGCGTGCAGGGCGTTCACCGAGGCCAGGCCGAGCACGTCGATCTTGGCGACGGTCTTGTCCTCGTTGGGCGGGCACTGGGCATGCGGGGTCTTGGCGACGTTGATCAGGCCTGTGGCGTTGAGCGCCCACGCCTCCCCGCGCAGGTAGACGACGACCTTGACCACCGCGGTGGCGGCGCCTCCGTCGTCATCGGTGACGGTGACCAGGACGTTGTGCACGCCGAGTTGGGTGAAGGCGTGCGAGCTGGTGCACGTGCCGCTACCGGCGCCCTGGGCGAGGGCGCCGTTCACGACCGGGGTGCCGTCGTCGAAGTCGAGCGTGCAGGTGTGCTTGTCGTTCGTGGCGATGTCGGTGAACGGCGCGGTGAAGTTCACCGTGGTACCGCGCGTGACCAGCGTCTTGTCCGCGGCCAGGGTGACCTTGGGTGCGACGTTGGTCAGCGTGAGGTCCGCGGTGGCCTTCACGGCCGGGTTCACGCCGTCGTTCGCCGTCAGCGTCAACGTCCAGACGCCGTCATCGGTGCACTTGACCGTGGTGGCCTGTGCTGCGGCGTTGCCGAACGAGCAGGTCGCGCCCGCGTCGACACCCGATTTCGGCGTGGCGGTCCAGGCGGTGGTCAACGAGGGGCCGTCGGGGTCGGTGACCTGGCCGGCGATCGCGACGTCGGTGCCTTCCTGGCCCGCGTAGGGGCCGCCGGGCTTCACCACGGGCGGGGCGTTGACCTTGACCGTGGTGCACTCGGTGACGCTGCCCGCGCCGCCGCCGTCGGTGCCGCGCGCGGTGACGCACAGCTGGTGCGTGCCCGCGGCCAGAGCCGGGGTGGTGACGGTGTAGTCGACCGACGCCGGGCCGTCCTGCGGCAGGCCCGGGGTGATCGAGGTGATCGGGATGTCCGCGCCGTTGTCCACCTTCAGCGTGAGCTGGGTGAGCTTGGAGGCGATGACACCCGGCACGAGGCCGGGCAGTTGCGAGGCGTCCTGGACCTCGATGCACTAACCGCCGGTGGCGTTGGCGATCTGCCGCAACGAGCCCTGGGTGCCGGTCGCGTCGCAGGCGGCGTTGTTCGACACGGCGAAGGTGAAGATCTTGATGCCCGCCGCGACGGCCTGCGGCAGCACGTCGTTGACCGAGCCGCCCTCGGTGGAGCCGCCGTCGGAGAAGAACACCATGATCTTGCGTGACTGCGGGGCTGCCTTCGCGGCGTCGATCCCCGCGGTCAGACCGGCGACGAAGTTGGTGCTGTTGCCGACGTTCACGCCGGGCGCGAACTTCGTGACGCCGCCGCCGGTGTTCGGGCCGGAGAACGCGCTGGAGATCACCTCCGGCACGTCCGCGCCGTTGCCGTTGGAGTCGGCGCCGGGCGCCACGACCTTCTGCTTGCCCGCGTCCGCGCTCAGGTCGGCCGAGTCGCCGTTGCTCGCGAACACCGCCACGCCGACGTTGCCGACCACGGTGTTGGGCACGTTCGCCTTGCTGTGCAACGCCTTCGCGCCGGCGAGCTCACAGTCCAGCACCGTCGCGGGCTTGCCGTCGCCGTTCTGG
>JAVXWK010000681.1:0-5608 GCA_032230575.1 Pseudonocardiales bacterium
GCACGACGATCCAGATGTCCGTGAGCGCCGACTTGTCCTCCACCAGCACCGCCGTGGCCTGGTCGCCGAGCCCGTCGAGCGGCTTTTGCTGCGGGACGCCCCTGGTGTCCATGTGCTGCGCGATGAGCCGGTCGAAGTCGACCTCCGCGTCTCCTTCTGAGACGTAGACGTCGGCGCTTCGGTAACCCTTGCCGTCGACGCCCTTGGTCTGGTGCCACGAGCAGATCGTGCTCTTGTTGCCCGACATCTCCGACTCGTGCGAGCCGAGGCCGTTCGGGTTCGTGGTGCGCGCCTTGGCCAGCGCGGATTCGGAGATGTTGCCGCACAACGACGGCAGCTTGTCGGCACGCTTGGGCTCGCCGCCGTCCGCGTTGACGTTGAGGTAGATCGTGAGCGCGGTGATGGCACCACCGAGCACCAGCACGCCGGCGATGATCCCGACGATCAACGGCGCCTTGCTCTTCTTGGGCGGCTGCTGCGGATAGGGCTGCCAGCCCTGCGGCGGGGGCGGCTGCTGCCAGCCCTGCTGCTGCGGGTGCTGTGGTTGCTGCGGCCAGGTCACAGCTTGCCCAGGATCTCGTTCATGACAGCGGTCGCCGTCGTCCTGAGCTGGTCCATGTCGGGTTTGCCCAAGCTGAACAAGCCGGGGTCCGCGCCCGAGTACTCGACCAGCACGGCTTGATCGCCCTTGCGCACCACGAGCGCGTACTCGGCGGTGGACTCGCTCGCCCGGCCCGCCTCGTAGGCCTTGGCTTCGTCGCCCAGGCCGCTGACCGCGCCGATCTCCTTGGTCGTGCTGTCGGACAGCTTCATCTCGCCGAGGGCCTTGAACTTGTCGTCGCCCTCCCAGATCTTGACCCGCAACGACCGGTAGCCGGGGCTGTCGCGACCTTCGGTCTGCTGCCAGTGGCAGTTGGTGGTGCCGCCCTCGGGCTCGCTCGACTGCGACCCGTCCGGGTTGGTGGTGCGGGCCTTGGCGAGCGTCTCTGCGGAGACGGTGCCGCACTTCTCGGGCAGCGCGTCGTTGCGCTGCGGGTAGCCGTGGTCCTTGCGGGCGTTGAAGAAGAAGAAAGCACCGGTGCCGAGTCCGCCGAGCAGCAGGACCACGGCGACGATCACGATCGCGATGACCGGGCCCTTGCCCTTCTTCTGCTGCTGTTGCTGCTGGGGCGGGTACCCCGGCGGCGGGTAACCGCCCTGCTGAGGTGGTTGCGGCCAGCCCTGCTGCTGCGGTTGCCGGTGCCATCCCTGTGGCGGTTGGTTCACAACTTCTCCAGTACTTCCTCGGCCACGAGCTTCGCCGTTCGATTCACGGTTTCCCCAGTTCCCCAGTGACTGAAGGCACCGTAGAGGACCTCGTGGATCGGTGTCCGCCTGTCCACCAAAAGGGTGACGCCCTGGCATTGACACGAGGGTGTGCCCG
The DNA here is from genome assembly GCA_032230575.1 of Pseudonocardiales bacterium. Lineage (GTDB taxonomy): Bacteria > Actinomycetota > Actinomycetes > Mycobacteriales > Pseudonocardiaceae > Lentzea. The sequence goes on from JAVXWK010000681.1 coordinate 1,424, forward strand.
CGCGCTACGATCATCCCGTTCGTTCGAACAACAGTTCGAATAAGCAAGTCGCCGAACTTCCCGCGGCGGCCGTGCACAGGGGTGCGCACGGTCCGAGACGGGAGGTGGGTGGAGTGTCCAGGTCGGCAACGGCGTCGCTGGCTGCGTTCGGGGTGAACCGGGCCAGCGAGCTGACCAGCACCACCACCGACCACACCACGGGGCGGGTGCTGCCGGTTCGCGGGGAACTGGCAGGCCTGCTGCCGTGGGGCGGCTTGCGGCGAGGCAGCACGGTGTCGGTGGGCGGATCGACATCGCTGCTGCTCGCCCTGCTCGCGGGCGCGACCGCGGACGGCTGCTGGGCCGCCGTGGTCGGCCTGCCGCAGGTGGGCGTGCTGGCCGCGGCCGAGCTCGGGGTCTCGGTGCAGCGGCTGGCACTCGTCCCACGTCCCGGAGCTGATCCCGGCCCTGTCATCGCGGCCCTGCTGGACGGCATCGACCTCGTCGCCGTCGCATGTCCACTCCCTCCTTCACTCGCCCGACGGCTCACGGCTCGCGCGAGGCAACGTCGTGCCGTCCTGATCGTTTTCGGTTCCTGGCCCTCGGCCGACGTGGAGCTGACCGCGGAGTCCGTGCGCTGGAACGCGCTCGACGACGGCGCGGAGACGTTGCGGCGTCAGGAGATCAGCGTGCGCAGCGGTGGCCGCGGCTCGGCGGCCAAGCCGAAGCAGGTGCTGCTGACGTTCGGGGAAGAAGAGATCGAGCTCCCGCTGGTGGCCGGCGAACCGACTGGGTCCGACGAGCCGGCTGATGCCGGTCCGGACGAGGTCGACGAGCTGGCCGCCAAGCGGGCTACAACCCGGGATCGTCCTGCGTGAAGGACACCCGTCTCCTCGCGATCTGGTGCCCCGACTGGCCCGTCGTCGCCGCCTGCACCGCCACCGGCACCGGCCAGCACGTGCCGGTGGCCGTTCTCGACGGCAACGAGATCGTCTCCACCTCGGCCGTCGCGCGTGCCGAGGGCATCCGCAGAGCCATGCGCAAACGCCTGGCCGAGTCGATGTGCCCCGAGCTCGTCACCTTCGAGCACGACCCGCAGCGCGACGCCAGGTTCTTCGAGCCGGTCGCCGAGGCCGTCGAGGAGCTCGCACCCGGCATCGAGGTTGTGCAACCGGGGCTGGTCGCGGTGCCGGCCCAAGGCCCGGTCAACTACTTTAAATCCGCGGAGCAGGCAGCCGAACGCATCGTCGACCACATCGCGACCCGCACCGGCACAGAAGCCCAGGTGGGCGTGGCCGACAGCCTCTTCGCGGCCACGAAGGCCGCGCATCGCAACGTGATCGTCCCGCCGAGCCGGACCGCGGAGTTCCTCCGGCCGTTGGGCGTGCACGAGCTCGACGCCCCGGAGCTGGTCGACCTGTTGCGCAGACTCGGCCTCAAGACCCTCGGCGCGTTCGCGGACGTCCCGGAGAACGCGGTGGCGTCCCGGTTCGGCGGCCCGGCGACGCGACAGCACCGCCTTGCCCGCGGTCTGCCCGAACGCCCGCTCGACAAGCGCAAACCCGCGCCGGAGCTGGCCGTCACGGAGACCTTCGACGATCCGGTCGAGCGCATCGACGCGGCCGCGTTCGCCGCGAAGATCCTCTCCGAGCGCCTCCACGAGAACCTCAGCGCCAGAAGTCTTGCCTGCACCAGGCTCGGCATCCACGCCCGCACCGAGAACGACGAGGAGCTGCACCGGGTGTGGCGGGCCGCGGAACCTTTGACGCCAAGGGGAATCGCGGACCGCGTGCGCTGGCAGCTCGACGGCTGGCTCACCCGTGAGCGCCTCACGTCCGGTATCAGGACGCTCACCCTCGAACCGGTCGAGGTCGTCAACGGCACGGCGCTGCAGCTCGGGTTGTGGGGCCACGACGACGAACGCGCGGTGCGGGCGTTGTTGCACGTCCAGGGTCTGCTGGGCCCGGACGGCGTGCTCACCCCGGTGCTCGACGGTGGGCGCGGCCCGAAAGAGCAGGTCAGGCTCGTGCCGTGGGGCGACGAACGGGTGCCGTCGCAGAACCCGGACCACCCGTGGCCCGGCCGTCTGACCAGAGCGCCGGCGACGCTCGCGGACGACCCGGCTGTCCTGAAGGACGCGGACGGCAAAGAGGTCGGTGTGACCGGCCGTCTCGAACTCACTGCCCAACCCAAAAGCCTTGCCGTGAAAGGAAGAACGCAGGAGGTGACCGCGTGGGCCGGACCGTGGCCGGTCGACGAGCGGTGGTGGGCGCCGGACCCGCACCGGGCGGCGCGCATCCAGGTGCAGACGCCGGACCAGGCGTTCCTGCTGATCCGCAGGGACCAGAGGTGGTTTCTGGAAGGGGTGTACGACTGATGTCCGACGAGTACTGGGATCTGCTGGATACCTTGATTCCGTTGCCGCGCAAGGAATCCAGTGGGCTGGAATAACCCGCCGGTTCGCTGGAAGGAGCTGGAACGCGCTCTTTCCGGCAAGCCCGTCGAGCAGAAACCCGACGGCGGCGACGGTCCCGGCTGGTCACGCCACCGCGACCGGTACACCGCGCCGCCGGGGTTCGAGCTGCGCGTGGACGATCTCGCGGTCACCCGCAAGCGCGTGCCGTACGCGGAGCTGCACTGCCACAGCAACTTCAGCTGGCTCGACGGCGCTAGCCACCCCGAGGAGCTGGTCGAGGAGGCGCAACGGCTCAAGCTCGACGCCATCGCGATCACCGACCACGACGGCATGTACGGCGTGGTCCGGTTCGCCGAGGCCGCGAAGGAGCTCGGCATGCACACGGTGTTCGGTGCCGAGCTGAGCGTCGGGCTCTCGAAGCCCGCCAACGGTGAACCGGATCCCGAAGGCGATCACCTGCTTCTCCTTGCACGCCAGCAGGAGGGCTACCACCGGTTGTGCCGCACGCTCACGACCGGTCACCTCCAGGACGACGCGGAGAAGGGCAAACCGGTCTACGACATCGACAAGATCGTCGCGGACACCCGCGGTGAGGTCGTGGTGCTGACGGGCTGCCGCAAGGGAACCGTGCGCCGGGCACTCGTCAGGGAAGGCCCCGCGGCGGCGTATCAGGAGATCGTCCGGCTCACCGACCTGTTCGGCACGGGACGTGTCCACGTCGAGCTGACCGACCACGGCCTGCCGGAGGACAGCAAGCGCAACGACTTGCTGTTCAAGATGGCGCAGGACCTCAAACTCCCTGTGGTGGCGACGAATGCCGCGCACTACGCCACGCCGGGCCGAGGCCGGTTGGCCGCCGCGATGGCCGCGGTGCGGGCCCGGAGCAGCCTCGACGACATGGCCGGCTGGCTGCCGCCGTCACCCGCCGCGTTCCTGCGCAGCGGCGAGGAGATGTGGCACCGGTTCCGCCGTTACCCCGGTGCCGTGCACAACGCCGCGTTGCTCGGCATGCAGCTGGCGTTCGACCTCAGGCTCGTCGCCCCGCAGCTGCCGCCGTTCGACGTGCCGCAGGACCACACCGAGAGCAGCTGGTTGCGCAAGCTCACCTACGAGGGCGCGCGGCGCAGGTACGGCGACGACAACGAGAAGGCGTTCCTGCAGATCGAGCACGAGCTGAAGATCATCGAACAGCTCGGCTTCCCCGGCTACTTCCTGGTCGTGCAGGACATCGTGAACTTCTGCAAGCGCGAGGACATCCTCTGCCAGGGCCGGGGATCCGCGGCGAACTCCGCGGTGTGCTTCGCGCTCGGCATCACCAACGTGGACGCGGTCCGCTTCGACCTGCTCTTCGAACGCTTCCTCGCGCCCGCCCGCGACGGCCCTCCCGACATCGACGTCGACATCGAGTCGGACCGGCGCGAGGAGGTGATCCAGTACGTCTACGAGAAGTACGGCCGTCGTCACGCCGCCCAGGTCGCGAACGTCATCACCTACCGCGCGCGTTCCGCCGTGCGCGACATGGCCCGCGCCCTCGGCCACTCGCCGGGCCAGCAGGACGCGTGGAGCAAGCAGATAGACAGGTGGGGCCCGCTCACGACGACCACCGACGACTGCGAGATCCCGCGTGACGTGCTGGAGCTGTCCGCGCAGCTGGAGAACTTCCCGCGGCACCTGGGCATCCACTCCGGCGGCATGGTGATCTGCCACCGTCCGGTCAGCGAGGTGTGCCCGGTGGAGAAGGCGCGCATGCCCAACCGCACGGTTCTGCAGTGGGACAAGGACGACTGCGC
>JAVXWK010000707.1:0-13796 GCA_032230575.1 Pseudonocardiales bacterium
TCACGGCTGCGGCAGGTGCTCAGGGCGGCCGGAATCGAGATCGGCAAGCGGGCGGCCGGGTACGTGCTGGAGGTCGAACCTGGGCTGGTCGACCTGCACGTGGCCAGGGGGTTGGTGCGCGAGCAGAAGCTGAAGGAGGCACTGGAGCTCTGGCCGGAGAACGTGCTGGGCGGGGTCACGGACTCGGACGTGGTGGCGGCACTGCGGGCGAAGCTCGACGCGGAACGGCTTGGCGTGGCCGAGGCCTGGGCGGCGAAGGCGCTGGACGCGGGGGAGCCGGTGCTCGCCGAGCTGACCTCGCTGGCGGCGGCGAACCCGTTGCGGGAGAGCCTGATCAGGCTCGAGCTGATCGCGTTGTACCGGGCTGGGCGGCAGGCGGACGCGCTGAAGCGGTACGAGGAGACGCGCGAGCGGCTCGCCGACGAGCTCGGCATCGACCCCGGCGCCGAGCTGCAGAACCTGCACGCGCGGATCCTCAGAGCGGATCCGGCGCTCGACCCGGCGCCGGCGCAGGTCGTCGCGCTGCCGTTCGACGTGCCCGACTTCACCGGGCGGGCGGAGGAGCTGGCGCGGTTCAGCGACGGGCACCAGGTCGTGGTGGTCGACGGGATGGCCGGCGTGGGCAAGACGACGCTGGTCGTGCACGCGGTCCACCGGCTCGGCCAGAGATATCCGGACGCGCGGATCTTCGTGGACCTGCACGGGTTCACGCCCGGCCGCGAGCCCGTGACGCCGCACGCCGCGTTGCACCACCTGTTGCAGGCGATCGGGGTTCCGCCGGCACGGATCCCCGGCGACCTCGACCAGCGCGTCACGGCCTGGCGCGCGGAGATGTCACGGCGACGGGCGATCGTGGTGCTCGACAACGCGGCCTCCGCGGAGCAGGTGCGGCCGTTGCTCGTCGGCGGGCAGGGGAGCCTCACGCTCATCACGAGCAGGCAGCGGCTCGTGGTCGACGGGGCGGCGGCGATGTCGCTGGAAGTGTTGCCGGAGCACGAGGCCAGAGCGCTGGTGGCCGGCGTCGTCGGTGAACGGGCGGCCGCTGAACCGGAGGCGACGGCGGAGCTGGCGCGGCTGTGCGGGAGGTTGCCGCTCGCGTTGCGGATCGCGGCGGCCCGGCTGGCGACCCGTCCCAGGTGGACGGTCGCGGACCTGGTGGAACGGCTGCGCGAGCACCGGCGGACGCTGCGGGAGCTGAGCGCAGGGGACAAGGACGTCGTCGCATCCTTTCTGCTGTCGTACGACCAGCTGACCGTTGCCCTGCAACGGATGTTCACCCTGCTCGGGCAGCTGCCCGGCCCCGACGCCGACGCGCACGGGGCGGCCGCGCTGGCCGACGTGCCGTTCCACGAGGCGCGCGATCTGCTGGAGGACCTGCTCGACCACCACCTGCTCGTGCAGCACGTGCGCGACAGATACACGTTCCACGACCTGGTGCGGGAGTTCGCCCGGTCGTTGTCCGACGGCGAACCGCGCGGCTTGCTCGACTACTACCTGCACGTCGCGAACACCGCCGCGCACCTGCTCCAGCCCGGCAGGCCCGACTCCTCGCCCAAGGTCGACCGCGTACCGCTCGATCCACCGCTGCTGCGCGACACCGCCCAGGCGATGACCTGGCTGCGGACGGAACGCGAGAACCTCGTTGCCTCGGTGCGCTTTCTCGCGGAGATCGGCGACAACCACAACACGTGGGCGTTGACCCGCGACATCGGGCACAGCCTGGTCATCACGCACCGGCTCGACGAGCTGGATGAGATCCACGTCCTGTCGTTCGCCGCCGCACGCCGCGCCGAGGACAGGGACAAGGAGCTGGGCGTTGCGTTCGGCATGGCCAACATCGCCTACGGCCGTTGCCGATACCGCGAGGCGCTGGAACATGGGCAACACGCGCGGGCGTTGGCGCACGAACTGGGCAACATGCGCTGGGAGGGCGACTCCAAGGGCATGATCGCGATGATCCTGCACCGCCTCGGCCGTTTCGACGAGGCGCTCGCCACCAACGAGGAGGCGCTGCCACTGCAGCGGGCCGCCGAGTCCTACCGGATCCACGCGATCTGCGTGAGCAACATGGGCCGCGCCCACCTGGCCCGCGGCGACGCGGAGAAGGCGCTGGACCGGTTCACCGAATCACTCGACCTCATCCGCGAGCTGGGTGAGCAGAGCGAGGAGGCGTCGATTCTCTGCGGCCTCGGCGCCACGCACAGCGCGCTCGGCGACCACGAGCAGGCGCTTGCCCTGCTGGCCGAAGGTGTGGCGCTCGCCGAACAGGTCGGCAACGACCACTACGTCATGCGCGGTCTGATCAAGACCGCGAACGCGCTGCGTCGCGCCGGCCGGCTCGGCGAGGCTCGTTCGTTCGCGCAGAAGGCTTTCCGCGCGCTGGGGCACGGGGTGGCGCGCGACCACCTCAGCACCATGCACAACGTCATGGGCGCCATCGAGCTCGCCGACGGGAGGCTGCGGGACGCGGCCGAGCAGTACCGCGTGGCACTCGCCATCGCGGAGAAGATCGAGTACCGGATCGAGGAGGCGCACGCGCTGGACGGGCTGGCCCGCGCGCTGCCGGACCACGAGGACTGCCGGTTCAGGGCAGACGAGCTGTACCGGGAGATGGGCGCACGGCCGGTCTGAGCAGCGGCACAGTTCGCTCGTCCAGTTCCGGGGGCGTCTTGAGCCAGACCGTGACGCCGTTGAACCCGGCCAGTTCGATCAGGTCGGCGAACAGCATCAGTCGAGCAGTTCGCGCAGGATCGACGACTTCTTCCGCTTCGGTCCCTTCACCTCGACCCCACCCATGATCGCGAGCCCGGTGATCCGCACGGTCGGCGCACCGGGAATGTGCCGCCGCCCAGGCGCCCTGTCCTCGAACGCCCCCATGAACCCGAACCCGTCGACCTTCACGTTGATGTCGTCCGGCACCCGGATCTCGACGCCACCCCAGAACGCGAACACGCTGATCGTGACCTCGGGCTCGGCGAAGCTCGCGTGGGTCAGGTCGAGCTCGATGCCGCCCATCACCGCGACGGCGTTGTGCAGGCGCGGGACCACCCACTGGCCCTTGCGGTTGACGCCGGACCAGAACGCGATCGACACCGCGCTGCCCGGCTCCCCACCGACGCGGTCGCTCACGGCCGGCTGGTACTGCGGCACGACCGGCGGCTGCGGCATGCCGCTCAGCACCAGGTCGGCGGTGATCGGAACGAGCTCGCCGTAGGTCTTCGCCGCGTAGACGGCCACGAGTCGCTCGTCCAGTTCGTGGATGTCGAGGCGGCCCTCGGCGGTCGCCTTGTGCAGCACCTGCGCGATCCGTTCCCGGTCCGCGTCGGAGGCGCGCAGGTGACTCTGGTCAGCGGGTACCAGCTCGTCGCTCACCCAATTGAGTCTAGAACGCTCACTTCCGGTTCGGTGCGTACTTCACCGTGATCGCAAATGCCAGAACCAGCAGTGCTCCGAGCGCCGCGGCGAGCGTCGGGCTGTGGTCCCAGAGCAGGGGCAGCAAACCGATCACCACCGCCAGTGACGCCGACACACCCAAGATGACCAGCGGGGACTCGCACAACTGCTGGACGGGCTTCTGCTCGATCGTCACCGTTCGCTCCTCCACGTCTCAACTGGCTACGAGACTCTTCGGAGTCGCTTTGTCGATTCTTTACTCCCGGATCGGGTTGCGCGGACCCCTGATCAGGTGGTCTCGGTCAGGTTCCGGGCGCAGACGGCCAGAGCGGAGAGCAACTCCTTCTGCCGTGCGGGACTCAGGCCCGCGCACATCCTCAACTCGACAGCGCGGACCGCGGTGCTGGCCGCCTGGAGTTGCGCACGGCCGGCCGGGGTCAGCTCCGCGGGGAGCTGGCGCCCGTGCAGTGCGGTCGCGGGCCGGGTCACCAGGCCGCGTGCTTCCAGGCCCTGCAGCACGACGTTCATCGACTGACGGGTGACGAACGCGCCGCGGGCGAGGTCCGCGTTGGACAGGCCGGGGCGCTGGCCCAGCAGTTCGAGACACGCGTACTGCGGCACCGTGAGGCTCAGCGGTCGCAGGGTCGCGTCCATCGCGCCGCGCAACGCCGAAGCCGCCTCCTTGAGGACGTACCCGACCGCGGTGTCCAGCGGGCCGACGGTCTCACCCTTGTGCATGTAAGGATTTTGACATACGGTCGGCGATGTCAGGACTTTGACATCCAGAAGGAGCTGCCATGACCGTCACCGGACCCGACTTCATCGCTTTGCAGGTGCGCGACCTCGACCGCGCCGCGACCTTCTACGAGGACCGCCTCGGGTTGCGTCGAGCCCCGGTCAGCCCGCCCGGCGCCGTCGTGTTCGCGACCGCGCCCGTGCCGTTCGCGGTGCGGGAACCGTTGCCCGGCATCGATCTCGACGCGGTCGACCGGCCAGGCGTGGGAGTGGCGCTGTGGTTGCACGCCGAGGACGCCCAGGCCCTGCACGACTCCCTGGACGCCGCCGGAGTTCCCATCGTCGCGCGGCCGTTCGACAGCCCGTTCGGGCGGACGTTCACCTTCGCGGACCCTGACGGTTACGCCGTCACGGTGCACGACAAGCGCTAAGCAGTCGGCTGACGCAACGGCAGCCCGGCCGCCCGGTAGATCGAGTCGATCACGGTCATGTTCTTCACCGCGTCGTCCGCCGTCGTCGGGAACGGTTTGCCGTGCAGCACCGCGTCGGTGAACGCGTCGAGCTGGTAGGCGTAGGTCGCGCGCTTCCCGAACGTCTCCGCGGACGTGCGTCCCTTGAGCTTCAACGACAAGCGGTGCACGGTCTGCGGCCCGAGCGGGTTGAACACGCTCAGCGTGCCGTTCTCGCCGATCGCCTTCATCGACAGCTTGAACACCGTCGACGACCACAGCGACGCGTGCACGGAACCCGTGTGCCCAGAAGGGAAACGCAGCGAGGCGCGCATCGCCCGGTCGATGGAGGCACCGCGCAGCAACGCCCGTGCGGAACGGACCTCGGGTTCCTCGCCGCCCAGCAGCCGCGCCATGTGCACGGCGTAGCAGCCCGCGTCCATCATCGCGCCGCCCGCGAGCGAGTAGTCGTAGCGGATGTTGGAGAACACCGGCAGCGGGAAGCACACGCTGGCCTCGACATGCCGCAACGGACCCAGCACGCCGGAGCGCATGATCTCGTCCACGCGCATCGCCAGCGGGTGGTAGCGGTAGTGGAACGCCTCCATCACCACGAGCCCGGAAGCGCTGGCGGCGGCAGCCACCTCGGCGGCTTCCGCGGCGTTGGCGGTGAACGGCTTCTCGCACAGCACGTGCTTGCCGGCCTCCAGTGCCGCCAGCGTCCACTTGCCGTGCAGGCCGTTGGGCAGCGGGTTGTAGACGGCGTCGACCGCGGGATCCGCCAGCAGGTCCTCGTACGAGCCGTGCACGCGCGCAATGCCGTGCTTGTCGGCGAACGTCTGGGCCTTGGCGGCGGATCGCGCGGCCACCGCCACTACTTCGGCGACGGTCGAGGAGCGGGCCGGGCGGATGACAGCGGCCGGCGCGATCATGGCCGCGCCGAGGACTCCGATGCGCACGTGGTCTGTCACGCGGCCGACCCTACACCCACTTAGTTAACGGTGTTCACTCGACCAGATCCGTGGCGCGGGAAGGGAAGAACGGGATTCGGTCGATCGGCGCCGGGTCGGACCAGTTCCACGACTCCATCTGGCGGCGTGAGCGCCTGCCGAAGAACGCGCGCCACAGCTCGTAGCCGTCGACCTCCAACGTGATCGGGCCGTCTCCCAGAGCACCGAACTCGGTCTTCACCGTCACGTCGGTCAGCCTGCGCGGCGTCATCCACACCAGCGTCGGCTGCCACACGGCGTCCGGCAGGCGTTCGCGGCCCAGCACGGCGCGCAGGTCGGCCTCGTGCGTGATCGCGTCCATCGCGAGCTGGAACGGGAGGCGCTCCATCGCGTCGATGCGGGTGGCGTGCTCGTTCCACTGCTCCAGCAGGTCCTCCGCCGGGACGTCAGCGCGCTCGGCGACGTGCCGCGCGGTCCACTCGTCGGACGGCGCGCCCTCCATGCGGCCGTTGACCAGATCGGACGCCTCGCCGGACAGGTGCGCGAGCAGCTGATGCACGGTCCACTCAGGACACGCGGGCACCACGCGACTCAGCTCCTCGGCACTCAGACCCATCGTCAGACCGACGATGCGCTGACGTGCCTCGCGGTAGATCTCTTCGAACACCCCTAGCTCCTCACAGCGGTTACGGTGTCGGGCATGGACGTCCTCGTCGTCGATCATCCACTCGCCAAGGCGAGACTCACAACCATGCGTGACGCGCGCACGGACAACGCGGCTTTCCGCGCCGCGCTGCAGGAACTCACCGTCATGCTGGTCTACGAGGCCATGCGTGAGGCGCCGGTGACAGAGGAGCGCACGCACACGCCGGTCGCGCGCACCATCGGCCACAAGCTCGCGAACCCGCCGTTGCTCGTGCCGGTGCTGCGGGCCGGGCTGGGCATGGCGGACCAGGCGCACAAGCTGATCCCGGACGCGCAGATGGGGTTCGTGGGGCTGGCGCGCGACGAGGAGACGTTGCAGCCCACGCCGTACATGGAGTCGCTGCCGGAGGACCTCGCCGGCCGCCCGGTGCTCGTGCTCGACCCGATGCTCGCGACGGGCGGCTCGATGGCGTACACGATCCGGCTGCTGACCCAGCGCGGCGCGACGGACGTGACGGCGGTGTGCGTGCTCGCGGCGCCCGAGGGCATCAACCACCTCGAGGACTCGAAACTGCCGGTGCGTCTCATTACGGCGTCCGTTGACGAGCGGTTGAACGACTCCGGCTTCATCGTGCCTGGTCTGGGCGATGCCGGTGACAGGCTGTACGGGGCGGTTTAGGACATACCTCCGATCGGACGTAGCAGTGGTCTAGACCTCAGAGCTAACGTGCTCTGGACCACATCGCCGCTGCCGCGATCGATAGAGGAGAACCATGTCCAGACGGAGATGGGGTGTCGCCGCGCTCGCGGTCGGCGCCCTGTCCGCGTCGCTGGCTTATGCGCCGGCGAACGCTGATGTCGAGACCAATGGGCACCACGGCTATTCGAAGACCCGAACCGTCGGGTACTTCATCCAGTGGGGCGTGTACGGCCGGAACTTCCGGGTCAAGAACCTCGTCGACAGCGGGGCCGCCGCGCGGCTCACGCACCTCAACTACGCGTTCGGATTCCTCGACGAATCCGGCAAGTGCGTCAGCGCCGACCCGTGGGCGGACTGGCAGATGCCCTACACCGCTGAGCAGTCCGTCAACGGCAAGGCCGACGAACCGGGCGCGCTCGCGGGCAACCTCAATCAGCTCAAGCAGCTCAAGGCCAAGTACCCCAAGCTGAGGATCAACATCTCGCTGGGCGGCTGGACGGGCTCCCGCTACTTCTCCAACGCCGCGCTGACCCCCGAGTCGCGCGCCGCGCACGTCAAGTCGTGCACCGACATGTGGATCAAGGGCAACCTGCCCGGTCTGCCGGAGGGTGCCGCGAAGGGCATCTTCGACGGCGTCGACATCGACTGGGAATGGCCTGCCAGCGACGGCAACATGGAGCCGCCCAACGTCGTGCGTCCCGAGGACAAGCAGAACTTCACCAAGCTGCTCGCCGAGTACCGCAGGCAGATGGGCTGGAACCGCGACCTGACCGCGTTCCTCCCGGCCGACCCGGTGCAGGTCGATCGCGGCTTCGAGGCCTCGAAGGTGTTCTGCTACCTCACTTTCGGCACGCTGCAGGGCTACGACTACCACGGCGCGTGGGACGCCCCGGCGAACCAGCAGTCCGCGCTGCGGGTGCCCAAGGGCGACCCGTCGGAGTTCGAGTTCAGCTCCGAGGTGACGGTCAACGCGTGGCTGCGGCGCGGTGCTCCGCGCTCGAAGGCCGTGCTGGGCGTGCCGTTCTACGGACGCGGCTGGACCGGCGTGGCACCTGGCACGCGCAACGGCCTGTTCGGCACGGGCACGCCCGCGCCGGCCACGTACGAGGCGGGCTACGAGGACTTCCACGCTCTCAAGCCGAAACTGGCCGACCCCAAATACAAGATCTACCGCGATGAGCGCGCCGGCTTCGCGTGGATCTACGACGGCACGACGTGGTGGACCTACGACGACGCGACCGAGATGAAGCGCAAGGCTCGCTTCATCAACGACCGCCGCTTGGGCGGCGCGATGATCTGGTCGCTCGACGGGGACACCGCGGACGCCGAGTTGATCAAGGCTCTGGACGGTGCCCTGAAGTAGGGCACCACCAGTAAAACGGGCTGTCCGGTTCGGGCAGTTCTGCGGGTCCGGGGAGGTTTCGCGGCGGCCGCCTCCCCGGATTCCGTCAGTTCTTCTTGTGGGACAACCACCCTCGGCCGTGCGCGCGCAACGCCAGTTCGTACGTGGCCTGAGCGTCGATGCCCGGCGGCAGGTTGCCGCCCAGCTCCAGGCTCACCAGGCCGTGCGCGATGCCCCACATCGACATCGCGATCTGCTCGGGGTCCTCGTTCACGAAGACCTCCTGCTCGATCGCCCGCCGCACGGTGTTGATCACTGGCGCGAACGTCCGGCCGGCCGCGCGGCTCATCGCCTTCGTCGGCTCGACGACCTTCGAGTAGAGCACCGAGTAGAACTGCGGGTCCGCGAGCGCGCTGCGCCGGTACGCGAGCCCGATCTGGACCAGGTCCTCCGCGGGGTCCTCGGTGATCGGCACACTCGCCAGATGGGTGCCGAACCGGTTGAACGCCTCGTCGTAGAGAGCCTCGAGCAGCGCTGGTTTCCCGCCGAACAGGGAATAGACAGCCGTCGTCGAGGTGTTGACGTCGGTGGCGATCCTGCGCAGGCTCACCGCGTCGGGTCCTTCGGTACTGAGCAGCTCGCCCGCCCGCTCGAGCAGACGCCGTCGCAGAGCGTCATCGTGGGTCTTGGGCCGCGGCATCACGCAATCCTAACGGCCGCTGGTCAGTGTGGTATCACATTGGTACCGTCCGTCCATGGCGATGACCTTGCGGTTGACCGACGAGGAGAACCACCGGCTCGCTGAACTGGCGCAGGCCGAGGGGCGCTCCAAGCAGGAGGTCGTGCGTCTCGCGATCGCCGACCGGTACCAGCGCATGCAGCAGGAAGAAAAGCTCGGCGAGGTTCTGGGGCGAGTCCTGCCGAAGTACCGAGGTCTTTTGGATAGGCTCGGATCTTCCTGAAACTGTCAGACCTCTGTGATCAACTGGGTGCCGTGATCTCCTACCTCGACGCCGGGGACCTCTTAGTGCTGGCCACAGCCGTGACCGGTGGCGACCTCGTCGTCAGGGACATCGGCCTGCTGGACACAGCGGCGTACCGTCCCCGCGCCACCGTGCTCGGCGTGGAGGCCTACGACACGCTGTGGCTGAAGTCCTCCGCCTTACTTGACTCGATCGTGCGAACCCGCCCCCTGGTAGAGGGAAACTGGCGGCTCGGCTGGGTCTCCGCCGTGACGATGTGCGACATCAACGGCTACTGGATCGACGCGGACGAGGACGACGCCCTGGACCTGGTGCGTGCCCTCGGTCGCGACAAGATCGACGTCCCCGAGATGGCAGGCCATCTCGAAGCGTGGGGACTCCCGAAGGATTCCGCTTGACCTAGAGCGCGCTCTAGCTCGTAGCGTCGTCGCCGTGAGTTACTCGATAGCCCAAGCCGCGCAGCGCAGTGGGTTGTCCATCGACACCTTGCGCTACTACGAACGAATCGGGCTCGTCGACCCGCCCGCGCGAGACTCGGGTGGGCGTCGCAGCTATTCCGAGGAAGACCTGGGTTGGCTGGCGTTCGTGACGCGTCTGCGCACGACCGGCATGCCGATCCGCATGATGCGCGAGTTCGCGCAGCTCAGGCACCGCGGCGACCTGACGGCAGGCCGCCGCAAGCAGATCCTCGTCGAGCACCGCAACGACGTCCGCGCCCGCATCGCGGAGCTGCAGACGTGCCTGGAAGTGCTCGACTACAAGATCGACCACTACGCGGTGGTCGAGCGGGACTTGGAGGCGACGGCCTAGGACCAGACGGACAGGGCTCGTCCCGCACCCGCTCGGATCGCCGTTCCGTCCAGCTCGATGCTGCCCTCGTCCACCCCGAGTGCGTGCCACCGTGCGGTGACGGTGACGGCGCCGGGAGGGGGCAGCGGTTCGACGTAGATGCCCTCGCGCATGAACGTCTCGCTGCCGCCCGCGCCCGATCCGAGGTTCAGCACCACCGCGTTCGTGACGTCTCGCTCGTACTCGAGCGGGTCGAGAGTCGTGGCCCTGCGCCCATCGGCGAATCGCACCGCCAGGCACGGGCCGTCTGGTGCCGGCGGTTGTTCGAGCGGATGGTGCAGGAGCAACGGAATGCGCTGAGCCGGCGCTCGGAGGAATGTCGCCAGGTTGAGCGTGAATCCGTTCGGCCAGTACGCGATGCTTTCCAGGACGATACGAGCGCGATCATTTCCGGCGATGCGGATGTTCCGCGACTCGAGGTGGGCGGACGTGGTGCCGACCGGTGGCGAGAACTGTTGTCGCCCTCGCGTCGTGATGTCGTCGAAGACGCTGCTGTTCATGATTCGAACCTAACATCGATGAAAGCGGGGCAGGGGACGACTCGTGTCCCCTGCCCCACGCCGTCATAGCACGAGCGGGTACTCGCCGCCGAAGAGGTCGCACGTTCGGAGCTCCCTGGAAGCAGGGTGCCTTGGACCTGGACGCCCACATCGAAGTGCAGTTCCCGCACTCGTTGGGGCCTTCTCCGCCGATGTGAACGTGAGCGTTTGCGCGCGGTTTCGGCTGATGCCGTGGCAGTGGAGAAAGGCCATTGCCGTCAAGATCACGGCAATCGCTGCCAGGGCGCGTTTCATCGCATCGACCGCGGATCTTTTTATTGCTTCCTTCCCCCTGGACTTTGTCACGCCGAAGAGGAGCACGGTGATCAGAACGTGACCCGC
Organism: Pseudonocardiales bacterium; assembly: GCA_032230575.1. Classification (GTDB taxonomy): domain Bacteria; phylum Actinomycetota; class Actinomycetes; order Mycobacteriales; family Pseudonocardiaceae; genus Lentzea. Next base: position 10,928 of record JAVXWK010000707.1, read on the forward strand.
GTCCCAGGTTTCGGTACTTGAGCTAGAGCGCGCTCCAGGTCCTAGCGTTGTCGTCATGACAGACAAGCGTGTGAAGCTCGGGGAGCTCGAGGTCGGGCCGCAGGGGCTCGGCTGCATGGGAATGTCGGAGTTCTACGGCGCCGGCGACGAGTCGGAGTCGATCTCGGTGATCCACCGGGCTCTGGAGCTCGGTGTCACGTTGCTCGACACGGCAGACATGTACGGCCCGTACGTGAACGAAGAGCTGGTGGGCCGAGCGATCGCGGGCCGTCGTTCGGACGTCGTGCTGGCCACGAAGTTCGGCATCGTGCGCGACGGTCAGACGCGTGGCATCCGCGGCGACCGCGACTACGTGCGCTCGTCGGTCGAGGGCTCTCTGCGGAGGCTCGGGACCGACGTGATCGACCTGTACTACCTGCACCGCGTTCCGGCGGACACGCCGATCGAGGAGACCGTCGGCGCGATGGCAGAGCTGGTGACCGAGGGCAAGGTGCGCCACCTCGGCCTGTCCGAGGCCGGCGCCGAGACCCTTCGCCGGGCTCACGCGGTGCACCCGATCACGGCGCTGCAGAGCGAGTGGTCGCTGTGGTCGCGGGACATCGAGGCCGAGATCGTGCCCACGGCTCGCGAGCTGGGCATCGGGCTCGTGCCGTACTCGCCTTTGGGCCGTGGCGTGTTGACCGGGCGCTTCACGTCCGCCGCCGACTTCGGTGCCGGGGACTTCCGAGGTGTCGCTCAGCCGCGGTTCTCGGGTTCGAACCTCGACACGAACCTGAAGATGGTCGAGGAGCTGCGTGCTCTGGCAGCGGATCGCGGTGTGACCGCTGGTCAGCTGGCCTTGGCGTGGGTGCAGCACCGCGGCTCCGACGTCGTGCCGATTCCGGGTACCAAGCGGATCAAGTACCTGGAGGAGAACGTGGCGGCGGCTGCTCTGGAGCTGTCGGCCGACGACCTGGCCGCGATCGAGGCCGCTGTGCCTGCCTCGGCCGTCGCCGGTGATCGCTACCCGGACATGAGTTCCGTGGGCCGCTAGAACATACGTTCGAAAGTATCCCCAGGGTTGTCCACAGGTTGGGGACAGGTGGCTGTGGACAACCCTGGGTTTTATGTGGACAACTGGGCTGCGACGGTAGCGCCGAGCTCCCAGCAGGCCTCCAGGTCGGCCTTCTTCGGTTCACCCGTGACGACCACGTGCTGCGCCACCTTCTCCCAGCCCAACCCGGTGGTGGCCGTCTCCACGCTGCGCACCGCACCCGTCGTGTCGTTGTTGCCGTGCACATACAGTCCGAACGGCCTGCCTTGTGTGGAGTCCAGGCACGGGTAGTAGACGGTGTCGAAGAAGTGCTTCAATGCGCCGCTCATGTAGCCGAGATTGGCGGGCGTGCCCAGCAGGTAGCCGTCAGCCTCCAGGACATCCACAGCGGTTGTGGACAACGCGGCCCGGCGCACCACCTCGACGCCCTCGATCTCGGGCGTGGTCGCACCGGCGACGACCGCCTCGAACATCGCCTGCAGGGCGGGCGACGGGGTGTGGTGGACGATCAACAACCTGGACACGTCGAGCAAGATAACGCTGATGACCCGCGCTTCCTACGACACCGTCGCTGCCAGCTACGCCAAGTACATCCTGGACGCGCACGACGGCCGCCCTCTCGACGCCGCGATCATGCGAGCGTTCGCCGAGCTCACCGACGGCCCAGTCGCGGACCTCGGCTGCGGCACCGGCCGCATCACCCAGCACCTGCACGAACTGGGCCTGGACGCGTTCGGCATCGACCTCTCCGACGGCATGCTCGACCAGGCGAGAAACCTGTACCCGCACCTCACCTTCGCCCAGGGCGACATCACCGAGCTGGATCTGGCGGACGACAGCCTCGGCGGCGCGGTCGTCTGGTACTCCACGGTGCACATGCCCGCGGAAGACGTGCCCTGGCAGGAGTTCCACCGGGTCGTCAAGCCGGGCGGGTACCTGTTGCACGCCTTCAAGCTGGGCGATCGGAAGGCGCCTCTCACCCACGCGTACGGCCACGACGTGGACCTCTACGTCTACTGGCACGACATCGACGAGACGGTGAGCAACGCGACCGAAGCCGGGTTCAACGAAGTGGCCCGGTTGGTGCGTCAGAAGGGTGTGGACGAAGGGGGACCGCAAGCGTTTTTGTTGGTGCGGAAACGGAACCCCGCTACCCGTGAAACGTCCTAGTGGGTGTACACAGGAGGGACCATGAAGACCACCGCCCTTATGACCACCAGTCCTCGTCAGCGTCGCATCACCTGGGGTTTCGGCCTTGCGATCGGCATCGGGATGATCGGCATCGGGCCCCTCTTCGCGTCGCTGTGGCCGGGGTTCGACCACAGCCCGTGGGACGTCAACACGATGTTGCTCGGACTCGGCGTGGGGCTTTGCACGATCGCGTACATCTTCGGGCGGATCGCCGTCGCGGCGGTCACAGAGGGTCGTCGCAACGCGATCGCCCCGCCGACCAGAAGGGCCTACCTCGTGGCCGGCGGGGGATTCGCTCTTGCCGTGCTCTGCCTGCTGATCGCGCTTTCTAACTGACGAGCGCAGTCACTCGTTCCCTTAGTTCAGCCAATCGAGCCTTGCCCGCGGCACGGGCGGACTCCAGTCCGTCCGTGACCGGCTCGACGACTTCCAGGTACGCCTTGAGCTTCGGCTCCGTGCCGGACGGTCGCACGATCACGCGCACGCCGTCCGCGGTCCAGCGCAGCACGTCCGCGCTGGGCAGCAGGTCCTCCGACGCAAAATCGTCAGGAGGCGTGGCGCGCAACCGTGCCATCGTCGCCCCGATCAGCGACAAATCGGTGTACCGCAAGGAGATCTGGTCGGTCAGGTGCAGGCCGTGGTCCA